>JADHVQ010000101.1 GCA_016783905.1 Bacteroidales bacterium
ACAAACCACCATATCGAAGTCCGGGTTGTACCAGTCCGGCGCCAGGGGCTGCTCCCTGAGAACACTCCATGTTTCCCCGTTATCGGTTGATCGCATGATCATCCATTTATGGGAAGATCCCTCTTCCACCGTGTAGCCTGCATACAGCCAGCCATTGAAAGCGACGGAAAGGCAAACGGCCTGTTGATTCTGCCCGGGCTGGTCATCAATGACTACATCGGTTCCAAATAGTATCGAATTTGGTGTTTTAGTTGGAATCATGTACGGGTTAGTTGCTTCCGACTGTGCTGAACCCTGCAAATTCAGCATGAAATAAAAAGCCAGTACCGAAATAATTATTCTTTTTTCCATGATGTAACGTTTTTGTCCGCAACTGTTTAGGCCTTAAAGATAACAAATAGTATATTGAAAGTCAATTAATATTTGGATACAATCGTAAATCGAAACTCGTTAAATCAAAAATTGTACTGATTTACTTGTAGGATTAAAAAATTGTTGTACTTTTGCACCCTCAAAAACCGGCGACGGTTTTTGGATGGATATCAAGCTGAAATAGCTAGGAAACCTGATAACGCGAGACGGCTATAGGTTTTCAACCGGCTTCAAATGCAGAAGTCGGTTTACGTCTCCGCCTCTTATCCCCTTCCTGTCTATATTCCTGCAAAGATTCCAACATCAAAACCAGCCTGGGTAAAAAAATTTTTATACCTTTGCACGCCATTTTGGAGGATTTTGACCATAAAAATTATTTAAATCGATTGATATGCCTACGATTTCGCAACTGGTTCGAAAAGGAAGAAAAAAACTGACCGACAAGAGAAAAGCTCCTGCCCTGGATGCCTGTCCGCAGCGCAGAGGCGTATGTGTGAGAGTATATACCACTACTCCCAAGAAGCCGAATTCGGCGATGCGCAAAGTGGCCAGGGTACGTCTGACCAACGGCAAAGAGGTGAACGCCTATATTCCCGGCGAGGGTCACAACCTGCAGGAGCACTCCATTGTGATGATCCGCGGAGGTCGTGTGAAAGACCTGCCGGGTGTTCGTTATCACATCATCCGGGGTGCCCTCGATACATCCGGCGTTGAAGGCCGGATGCAACGCCGGTCAAAATATGGTGCCAAACGACCAAAAGTCAAGAAGTAACTTTTTGTAAGGGCGGCCCGCCGGGTCGCCCCAACAATATATAGATATGAGAAAATCAAAACCAAAGAAACGCCCCCTGATCCCTGATCCCAGGTTCAGCGATACCCTTGTCACGAAGTTTGTGAACAATATCATGTTGCGGGGAAAAAAGAATGTAGCTTATAACATATTTTATGAGGCGATGGATATTGTGAGCGAAAAGACGGGAGAAGATGGGTTGGAGGTTTTCAAGAAAGCGCTGGCCAATGTAACTCCCGCCGTAGAGGTTCGCAGCCGCCGGATTGGAGGTGCCACCTTCCAGATTCCCTCGGAGATACGTCCCGGACGAAAGATGTCGATCGGCATGAAAGCGCTCGTCAACTTCTCCCGTAAACGGCATGAGAAGACCATGGGACAAAAACTGGCTGCCGAGATCATCGCCGCATATAAAGAAGAGGGAGCCGCATTCAAGCGGAAAGAGGATACACACAGGATGGCGGAAGCCAATAAGGCTTTTTCACATTTCAGATTTTAATCCCAATGCCCGGTAAAATAGAAAATATACGCAACATCGGCATCATGGCCCACATCGACGCGGGAAAAACCACGACGACCGAGCGTATATTATATTATACCGGCATCAATTATAAGCTTGGAGAGGTGCACGATGGTACGGCCACCATGGATTGGATGGTGCAGGAGCAGGAGCGTGGCATTACCATCACCTCTGCAGCTACCACCGTTTACTGGAATTACAACGACGAAAACTACAGGCTCAACATCATTGATACTCCGGGCCATGTCGATTTTACCGTCGAAGTAGAACGGTCGCTTCGGGTACTCGACGGAGCCATCGCCATCTTCTGTGCCGTGGGAGGTGTTGAACCACAGTCGGAGACGGTCTGGAAACAAGCCGACCGGTACCATGTTCCCCGCATCTGTTACGTCAACAAGATGGACAGGGTTGGTGCCGATTTTTTCCAGGTAGTAAGTCAGATCAAAGAGAAACTTGGTGCACACCCGGTTCCTATCCAGATCCCGATCGGAGAAGAGGAAGAGTTCACCGGCATCATTGACCTGATCACCGGCAAAGCCTATACCTGGGATGAAGAGTCATTCGGCATGACCTTCAACGAGATCCCTCTTCCTGAACACCTCCGGGATCTGATGCAGGAGCACCGGTCTAAACTTATTGAAGGGACTGCTGAAGAGAGTGACGAGTTGCTGGCCAGGTTCATGAATGATCCTGAAAGCATCACCGAAAAAGACATTATTACAGCCCTGCGAAAGGCAACCATCGAAAACCGCATTACCCCGGTTATGTGTGGAGCCTCTTTTAAGAACAAAGGAGTCCAGCTCCTCATCAACAACATTGTTCGCTTCCTTCCTTCACCCTATGATGTGCCGGCTGTAAGAGGAATCAATCCTTTTACAGGCAAAGAAGAAGAACGTCACCCGAATCCCGCAGAACCCTTTACAGCACTGGCATTCAAAATTGCCACTGATCCCTTCGTTGGCCGGATTACCTTTTTCCGGGTCTATTCGGGAAAACTGGAGGCCGGAGAGCAGGTACTCAATACCACAACGGGGAAGAAGGAGCGGGTCATGCGCCTGATCCTGATGCACGCCAACAAGCAGAATCCCATCAAGCAGATTGAAGCTGGAGAGATCGGCGTTGCCGTTGGACCGAAGGAGGTACGTACCGGCGATACCATCTGTGATCCGAAGCACCCACTTGTGCTGGAGACCATGGCATTCCCCGAACCGGTGATCAACATGGCTGTGGAACCAAAGACCCAGGAGGATGTGGATAAACTCAGCCTGTCTTTTGCCAGGATGGCCGAAGAGGATCCAACCTTCAGGCTTCGCGTGGATGAAGAGACCGGGCAAACCCTGATCAGCGGAATGGGTGAATTGCACCTGGATATTATCTGCGACCGGCTTAAAAGGGAGTTCAACATTGAATGCAACCGCGGAACACCTCAGGTAGCTTACAAGGAGGCGATCCTGAACACCGTTGAACACCGTGAGATATATAAGAAACAGAGTGGTGGAAAAGGTCGTTTTGCCGATCTTTTCATTGAAATTTCACCTGCCGGTCAGGGAGTCAAGGGACTCCATTTTATCAATGAGATCAAAGGAGGTGCCATTCCCAGGGAGTTCATTCCGGCAATCGAGAAGGGATTGAAAACAGCCATGATGAACGGCCCACTGGTCGGTTTCCCCATGGAGAGTATCAACGTGAGGCTGCTTGACGGCTCTGTTCATCCGGTTGATTCAGATGCCCTCTCGTTTGAGGTGGCAGCCGGACTGGCTTTCCGTGCAGCTAGTAAAAAAGCCAGGATCGTTCTGCTCGAGCCCATCATGCGCTTCGAGGTGGTAACTCCCAGTGAATATATCGGAGAGGTAACCAGCGATCTTACCAAGCGGCGGGGTCATGTTGAGGAGGTAGATTTACGGATCGGGAATCAGGTGATTCATGGGAAGGTCCCACTGGCCGAGATGTTTGGCTATGTGACAACCCTGCGGAGCCTGACTTCAGGGAGAGCGACCTCCATGCTTGAATTTTCACATTACCAGGCCACCCCAAAAGAGATCATGGACGAAGTACTATTTAAAATTCGAGGGTACATCCCAGTATATAATTAATAAACCGTACAGACGCGATTCATCGCGTCTCATAGAAAAATATTAAACAAACATTCACGTGAGCCAGAGAATCAGAATTAAGTTGAAGTCTTACGATTATAGCCTGGTCGATAAATCAGCCGAGAAGATTGTCAAAACAGTTAAGGCAACAGGTGCGGTGGTTAGCGGACCAATCCCCTTGCCAACAGACAAGAAGATCTTTACTGTGTTGCGTTCGACATTCGTAAACAAAAAATCCCGGGAACAGTTCCAGCTATGTTCATACAAACGGTTGCTGGATATCTACAGTACAACTTCCAAAACCATCGATGCCCTGATGAAACTCGAGTTACCCAGTGGTGTGGAAGTGGAAATCAAGGTGTGATCGTAAACTAATTTGAAAAACGAAGAAAAATGTCTGGATTAATTGGGAAAAAAATCGGAATGACCAGTATTTACGATGCCGACGGAAAGAATATTCCGTGTACGGTGATCGAAGCTGGTCCGTGTGTCGTCACACAGGTCCGTTCCAAGGAGAAGGAGGGCTATGATGCCATTCAGTTGGCTTTTAAAGATAAGAAAGAGAAGCACACGACCAAAGCGGAGAGAGGCCACTTTGCCAAAGCCGGCATCTCCCCGAAAAAAGTGGTTGCTGAGTTTTCGCGATTTGAAGCAGGTCACCAGAAGACCTTCGGCGACGTGATTAAGGTTGACATCTTTGAAGAGGGGGAATACATTGACGTGGTAGGCATCTCAAAAGGGAAAGGATTCCAGGGCGTGGTTAAGCGTCATAAGTTCCACGGTGTGGGTGATGCCTCTCACGGGCAGCATAACCGGCTCAGAGCTCCCGGCTCCATTGGAGCCTCTTCCTGGCCGTCACGCGTATTCAAAGGAATGCGGATGGCTGGAAGAATGGGGGGCAACCGTGTTAAGGTGATCAACCTTCAGATTGTAAAGATTATTCCTGAAAAGAACCTGGTACTCGTCAAAGGAGCGGTTCCGGGAGCCAATGGATCATATGTAATTATTGAGAGATGGAAGTAGCAGTTTATAACATACAGGGAACAAAAACAGATCGTAAGGTGAAGCTGAACGATGCTGTTTTTGGCATCGAGCCCAACGATCATGCGATCTACCTCGATGTGAAGCAACACATGGCTAACAGGAGACAGGGAACACATGCAACCCTTGAGGTTTCGATGCTTTCAGGAAGTACCCGCAAGCTCCACCGCCAGAAAGGCACAGGAAGCTCCCGGAAGGGGAGTATCAAAAACCCTATTTTCAGAGGTGGTGCAAGAACTTTTGGTCCGCAGCCCAGGGATTATAACTTCAAGATCAATAAGAAGCTGAAGAAACTTGCGCGTATGTCAGCGTTGAGTTATAAAGTGAAAGAGAACGGATTCACCGTGGTGGAGGATTTCACGTTTGAAAGCCCGAAGACAAAAAATGTGATTGAGCTGCTGAAGAATTTCCAGCTTGAAGATAGTAAAACGTTGCTGGTCACCAACGGAGCCGATCCCAACCTGGTCCTCTCAGCACGCAACCTGCAGAAGGTAAAGGTGATCCATGCAGCAGATCTCAATACCTACGAAATTCTCCACGCTGCCCGTATGCTGGTCACGGAGAGTTCCCTCAGGGAGATCGAAAATATAACCCAGAATTAATCAGTTAATTCGCTAGCAATGAGTATTGTAATCAAACCGATCATTACAGAGAAGATGACCCAGATGGGCGAGAAACTGAACCGTTACGGGTTTGTGGTTGACCGTCGGGCCAATAAGCTCCAGATCAAACAGGCGATCAAGGAGTTGTATGACGTGGATGTCCTCGAGGTCAATACCATGATCTATTCCGGTAAGAACAAATCCCGCTTCACCAAAGGCGGTGTCATTACGGGTAGAACAACTACATATAAGAAAGCCATCGTAACGTTGGCAAAAGGTGAAACGATTGACTTTTACAGCAATATTTAAGTAAATGGCGCTAAAGAAATACAAACCGACAACTCCCGGTCAGAGATTCAAGGTCATCAGTGCGTTTGATGAAATTACAACTTCAACACCTGAGAAGAGCCTGATTGCTCCAAAAAAGAGAACCGGTGGAAGAAACAATGAAGGAAAAATGACCATGCGGTACATGGGCGGTGGTCATAAACAGAGGTATCGTCTGATTGATTTCAAACGGGACAAAGATGCTGTTCCCGGCGTGGTGAAGTCGATCGAATACGATCCGAACCGGACGGCAAGGATTGCATTGATCGATTACAAAGACGGCGAAAAACGGTACATCATTGCACCGCACGGACTGAAAGTTGGTCAGACCATTCTCTCCGGAAAAGGGGCTCCGCCTGATATCGGGAACACCTTGTTCCTGAGTGAGATCCCGTTCGGGACCATCATTCATAATGTGGAGCTCCGTCCTGGACAGGGAGCCAAACTGGTGAGAAGCGCCGGTAACTCCGCCCAGCTGATGTCGCGGGATGGCAAATTTGCCATCCTCAAGATGCCTTCCGGAGAGACACGCATGATCCTGCAGGCCTGCAAGGCAACTATCGGGATGGTTTCGAATCCCGATCACAGCCTGGAGTCGTCTGGTAAAGCCGGACGTAGCCGCTGGAAGGGCAGAAGGCCCCGTACACGTGGTGTAGCGATGAACCCGGTGGATCACCCCATGGGTGGTGGCGAAGGAAAAGCCTCCGGTGGCCATCCGCGTTCCCGGAAGGGGCTGCCGGCTAAAGGATTCAAAACCCGTGCCCGGAAAAAGGCCAGCAACAAGTATATCGTAGAAAAGAGAAAGAAATAATATTCAATCGTTGAATTATGAGCCGATCACTGAAAAAAGGTCCGTATATCAATTACAAACTGGAGAAGAAGGTTCTGGAAACCATCGAGGCTAAGAAAAAGACTGCGGTCAAAACCTGGTCGAGGAGTTCCATGATCTCTCCTGATTTTGTTGGGCAGACCATTGCCGTGCACAACGGGAACAAATTCATCCCGGTTTACATCACGGAGAATATGGTAGGTCATAAACTCGGTGAATTTGCCCCTACACGCATCTTCAGGGGCCATGCCGGGAATAAGGATAAAGGTAAAAAGTAACGACATAATCGAAGAACCATGGGAGTTAAAAGTCGTACACGAGCTGAGAAGCGGAAAGAGACCCGGAAGAACATGGCATTTGCCAGACTGAATAATGCCCCCACTTCTCCCCGAAAGATGAGAATTGTGGCAGATTTGATCCGTGGGAAACGGGTGGAACTGGCGCTTCATATTCTAAAAACAAATCCGAAGCACCCTGCTATCCGTCTGCATAAATTGCTCCTGTCAGCGATTGCTAACTGGCAGATCAAGAACGAAGGATTACGCATCGAAGAGAGTGATCTCTTTGTCAAAGAGATCCAGGTAGATAGCGGACGTATCCTGAAACGGATCCGGCCTGCACCACAGGGAAGAGCACACCGGATCAGGAAGCGCTCCAACCACGTTACGATCATCATCGACAGTTTGAATAAACCGGAGATAGAACCGGATGAGCCGGCTGACAAGGGAGCTGCAGAGGTGAAGGCGCAGAAGAAGGAGAAAGCTCCCGAAGCCGCAGTGAAAGAGCAGAAGGAGAGTATTGAGGAACCAAAAACAGCTCCGAAAGAGGCTGCGAAACCGAAAGCAGCTACGAAACCGAAAGTAACTGCCAAACCGCAAGCAACTGCCAAACCGAAAGCAGCTGGTAAACCAAAAGCAACTTCGAAACCAAAAGCGGCTCCGAAGTCCAGAAAAGGAACTAACATAAAATCAAGTAATAAAAAAGATTAATGGGACAAAAGACGAACCCGATTGCAAACAGGTTAGGGATTATCCGCGGCTGGGATTCAAACTGGTATGGCGGAAAGAACTTTGGACCCAAACTCATTGAAGATGAGAAGATCCGGAAGTATTTGAATGCCCGTCTATCCAAAGCCGGCATCTCAAAGATCGTGATCGAGCGGACCCTGAAGCTGGTTACTGTAACCATTCATACTGCCCGCCC
>JADHVQ010000024.1 GCA_016783905.1 Bacteroidales bacterium
TTGACCATGGTGAAGCCGCAGGAAGCTGCTTTATCCAGATCCTGCCCCGACCGGGTTCCACAAAGCAGTATCTCTTTTTGATAGTCGTTGGAGAGTATGTTGACCGTGAATGCCTGGCTATCCTCCATGAGTCCGAAAGTATACCGGGTAGGTCTGACCAGTACCTGGAAAACAGGCCGGCTCCAAACAGTTCCCAGCGTACCCCAGCCGATGGTCATGGGATTGGGAGGATAGCCGGCGACGAGGAGGATGCCATCGCTCCGCATCTTCTCCATCGTCTCCTCAAATGCTTCGAATGATCCGATCTCTCTGCGCATATTTTTCTACTTTTGCTGTTTAAACTTACTAAAGAACATTTGGTGTGCTAACAAAGGTAGAGAAAAAAATGCTCATTCTCCTGCTCGGTTGCTTTTCTATTGCAGGATATTCCCAGGAGGATCATAAAAACATTACCCTTGAGGATGTGATTAAAAAGAGGACCTTCTCTTCGAAGGGTGTTTATGGCATGCAACCGCTTAATGATGGCCAATATTTTTGCCAGGTTATGAAAGATAGTCTCAATGTGTATGATTACCTCACGGGAGATTATGTGAAAACCATAGTTACATCAGAAGATCTGATTCCGGAAGGAGATACTACTCCGGTACCGATCTCCAGTTATCAGTTGAGCCACGATGAATCAAAAATCCTGTTTGCTGCGGACAGGGAGTCGATCTACCGGTATTCCTCCAGGGCTTATTATTACATCTATGATATCGGAACAAAAACCCTGGTGCCACTTGCAGCCGGTGATAAACAAAGGTTGGCTACCTTCTCTCCTGATGGCAGCAAAGTTGCCTTTGTGCGCAACAATGACATTTTTATACGCGACCTTGCTGATTTATGGCCCATTGAATTACAAAACCCGGAACCCGAAACTCGGAACCCGGAATTCGAAAAGCGGATCACATCTGACGGGAAGTTCAATGAGATTATTAACGGGGCCACTGACTGGGTTTATGAGGAGGAGTTTGTCTTCACCAAAGCGTTCTTCTGGTCGCCCGACAGTAAAAAGATCGCCTATTACCGGTTTGACGAGAAGCGTGTCAAGGAGTATAAGCTGGAGTATTACGGAGAGGACTATCCCGAGATCTATACCTTCAAGTATCCTAAAGCCGGGGAAGATAACTCGTTGATTGATATCAGGATCTACGACCTGGAAAGCGGCGAAACTGTTCCGGTCGATATCGGTACGGAGACAGACATCTATATCCCCCGGATCAAATGGACAACCGATCCCAACATCCTGGCACTGTACCAGATGAACCGCCACCAGAACAAACTGGAGCTCCTGCTGGCAGATGCGAACAACGGTTCATCACGGGTGATCCTGACAGAGAATAATCCCTGGTACATTGATATCACCGACGACTGGACATTTTTAAAGGATAGGGAATCGGTATTGCTAACCAGTGAAAAAGATGGATATAACCATCTGTATCTATACGACCTGAATGGTAGGTTGATAAGACAGCTGACATCCGGTCACTGGGAGGTGACTGCGTTATATGGTGTGGATGAAACGCATGGCCTTATCTATTTTCAGTCGGCCGAATCTTCTCCCCTGAACCGGGAGGTGAATGTAATTGCTCTTGATGGTACGCGCAAGCAGATACTTTCAGGGAAGGAAGGATACAACCGTGCACAGTTCAATTCCGATTACACCTATTATATCAATAACTGGTCGGATGCCAATACGCCCCCTTTCATTACCCTCAACAAGGAGGATGGGAAGGAGGTCAGGATTCTTCAGACCAATGAGAAGTTGAAGGAGCGTATGAAGGAGTATGATTTTTCGCAGGTCGATTTTTTCTCTTTCAAAACTGGTGATGAGGTGGAGCTGAACGGTTGGATGCTGAAACCGCCGCATTTTAATCCGGAAAAGAAATACCCGGTACTATTCACGATTTATGGAGGTCCGGGTTCCCAGACGGTAGTAAACCGCTGGGGAGTAGCCAGTGCCTGGAACCGGATGCTGGCTCAGCATGATATCATTGTTGTTTCGGTGGATAACCAAGGCACCGGTGCACGTGGACAGGAGTTTAAAAAATGCACCTATCTTCAGCTTGGCAAATATGAAACCCTTGATCAGATGGAGGCAGCCAAATACCTGGGGACACTACCCTATGTGGATAAAAGCCGGATCGGTATGTGGGGCTGGAGCTTTGGGGGATACCTCACCCTCTCTTGTCTGACCAAGGGAGCCGAACTCTTTAGCATGGGCGTCGCGGTTGCTCCGGTAACCAACTGGAAATACTATGATAACATTTATACAGAGCGGTTTATGCGTACCCCTCAGGAGAATGAGCAAGGGTATGAGGACAACTCTCCCGTTAATCATGCTGCTAAGATGAAAGGGAATCTCCTGCTCATCCATGGTATGGCCGATGACAACGTCCATGCCCAGAACACCTATGATATGATCACCGCTCTGGTAGCTGCAGACAAACAGTTTGACTTGCAGGTATACCCCAACAGCAACCACGGGATCTATTCAGGGAAGAATACCTCCTGGCACAACTACAGCCGGATGACACAGTTCATCCTCGAGAACTTAAAGTAGATGCTGGATGACTGGATGACTGGATAACTGGATGACTCCTCTCTGGCTCCTTCAGGGGATTTAGGGGCAAAATATTTTGAATTTCAAATTTTAACTGGTAACTTTGCAGCCCTTTTTAAAGAATAATTTGTCAATTCAAACAAGAAAGAGAGCGTAAACGCATGATTATCGTACCTGTTAAAGAAGGCGAAAACATTGACCGGGCGCTGAAAAAGCTGAAACGTAAATTCGAAAAAACAGGCGTCGTTAGAGAGGTGAGGGAACGTCAGAAGTTCACCAAGCCATCTATCAAGCGCAGGGAAACAGTTCAGAAAGCTGTTTATATCCAGAAGCTTCAGCAGGAACAGAGTTAAAAAGCGATTTTGTAAGAAGAAATTTTGATACGGGCAAATATAGTTGTATATTTATCCGGTGAATGGGTGAAACCATCAACGTTTCTTCTTATTTTTTTTGGCTGAGGTGAAGGAGAAGTTTATTGAATATATCAGGTTTGAGAAGCGATACTCGCCTCATACAGTTGCAGCTTACCATAACGATCTCTCACAATTTTTCGAATTTTTAGACTTTCACTATGATCTCCGGGATATTGACGGAGTTGATCATACGATGATTCGTTCGTGGCTTGTCTATCTGATGGAACAGGGAGTCAGTGAACGGAGTGTCAACCGCAAGATGACCACCCTTAAATCTTTTTTCAGGTACCTGATCAAAACAGGTGACGTGGAGATCAATCCAATGAACCGGATCACCTCTCTGAAAACCAGCAAACGTCTCCCCGTTTATGTGGAACAGGACCGGATCGACCTCATGTTTAATCAGCTCGATTATGGGGAGGGCTATCCGGCTATTCGAAACCGGTTGATCCTGGAGATGTTCTATTCTACGGGAATGCGCCTGACGGAACTGATCAATCTGCACGAGCATGACGTGGACCTTCAGCACGCCAGTTTGAAAGTTCTCGGGAAACGTAATAAAGAGCGGATTATCCCGTTTGGTTCAACAATGGGAGGGTTGTTGAAGCAATACCTGGATGAGAAACGGTCCCTGTTTCCCGGCCAAACCTGGCTCTTTCTGACTGACGGAGGGAAGCAAATCTATCCTAAGATGGTTTACCGGATCGTTAACCAGGCCCTCGCTCAGGTTTCAACGCTCACCAGGAGAAGTCCTCACGTGCTCCGGCACACCTTTGCCACCCATTTGCTAAATAATGGAGCGGAACTGAATGCGGTAAAAGAGCTACTCGGACACAGCAGCCTGGCAGCCACTCAGGTTTATACGCACACTGAGATAGAAAAATTAAAACGAATATATCAACAAGCTCATCCAAAAGCATAAAAAAAGGAGGTGATATGAACTTGATTATTAACTCTGTACATTTTAAGGCCGATAAAAGACTGGAAGATTTCATCAAGGAAAAACTGGTTAAACTGCCATCGGTTTACGACGGGGTGATCGGTGCCGAAGTAAAACTGAAGCTGGATAACAATGATTCTCGTGAAAATAAAATTGCAGAGATCCGATTGATGGTCAAAGGGAATGACCTGTTTGCTGTGAAGGAGGCCAAAACATTTGAAGAGGCAACATCCAAGGCGACGGATGTCCTGCGCAGGCAGTTGAGGAAGCACAAAGAGAAGCAAAGGGGCAAATAATAATCGCTAAATTTTCAGAAAACTCTTTGATAATTTTCTAATTCTTTATACTTTTGCAGTCCTTTTTCGTGAGGGACTGTTTTTTTATATAGTGAGAGGGCAAAAACGCCGATGTAGCTCAGTTGGTAGAGCAGCTGATTTGTAATCAGCTGGTCGGCGGTTCGAGTCCGTCCATCGGCTCTAGCAATCGGGGAGATACCAGAGCGGTCAAATGGGGCAGACTGTAAATCTGTTGGCTAAGCCTTCGGAGGTTCGAATCCTCCTCTCCCCACGATACCCACCCCTTGCGTCCCCTCCCTTTGCAAGGGAGGGGAATGAGGGGTGGGTACTTGCGGAAGTAGCTCATTTGGTAGAGCGGAAGCCTTCCAAGCTTCAGGTGGCGGGTTCGAGCCCCGTCTTCCGCTCTAACCTGGGCCATAAACCGGGCTTTCACTCGACCCCGGATTTTTGTCCGGGAGCAAAGAAAAGCCTTTGTAGCTCAGGGGTAGAGCGCTTCCTTGGTAAGGAAGAGGTCACGAGTTCAATTCTCGTCAAAGGCTCAGTTATATTGCAATTAATCAAATATCACGTAATTAAACTTTAATTCAAAATGGCAAAAGAAAAATTCGAACGTTCGAAACCTCACCTCAATGTCGGAACAATTGGCCACATTGACCATGGGAAAACTACGTTAACGGCTGCTATTACTCAGGTACTGGCAGAAAAAGGATTATCAGAAATCCGCACGTTTGATTCGATCGATAATGCTCCGGAAGAGAAGGAGAGAGGGATCACTATCAACACGGCACATATTGAATATCAGACCGAAAGCCGTCACTATGCACACGTCGACTGTCCCGGTCACGCTGACTATATCAAGAACATGGTTACCGGTGCTGCCCAGATGGATGGCGCGATTTTGGTGGTAGCGGCCACTGATGGTCCAATGCCCCAAACACGTGAGCACATCCTCCTGGCCCGCCAGGTAGGCGTTCCCCGGATGGTGGTATTCATGAACAAATGCGATATGGTAGACGATCCGGAATTGCTGGATCTCGTTGAACTTGAAATTCGTGAATTGCTGAACTTCTATAAGTTTGATGGCGATAATTCTCCGGTCATTCGCGGATCTGCACTGGGCGGATTGAACAATGAGCCCAACTGGGTTGAAAAGGTCATGGAGTTAATGAATGCAGTTGATGAATATATTCCGCTTCCAGCCCGTGACATAGATAAGCCGTTCCTGATGCCGGTTGAAGATGTATTCTCGATCACCGGTCGGGGTACCGTTGCAACCGGAAGAATTGAAACAGGCATCATCCTGACAGGCGATCCGGTGGATATTATCGGGATGGGCGCCGAAAAGCTGAAATCAGTTGTAACCGGTGTGGAGATGTTCCGCAAGATTCTCGACAGAGGGGAAGCTGGTGACAACGCAGGATTGCTGCTGCGCGGGATCGACAAAGATGAGATCCGTCGTGGGATGGTGATCGCAAAACCAGGATCCATAACCCCACACAAAAAATTCAAGGCAGAGGTCTATATCCTGAAGAAAGAGGAAGGTGGACGTCATACACCATTCCATAACAAATATCGTCCTCAGTTCTATTTCAGAACAACCGACGTAACGGGTGAGATTATCCTTCCCGAAGGTGTTGAGATGGTGATGCCTGGTGATAACCTGAGCATTGAAGTGAACCTGATCTCCGAGATCGCCATGAGCAAAGGTCTGCGTTTCGCTATCCGTGAAGGTGGACGTACTGTTGGTGCCGGTCAGGTTACAGAGATACTTGACTGATCAACGCGTTGAATTAAAGATTAATTGCACACGGGTGTAGCTCAATTGGTAGAGTGGCGGTCTCCAAAACCGTAGGCTGTGGGTTCGACTCCTACCACCCGTGCAAATATTTAGATAAATGGCTAAATTTAAATTGGTTACCTACGTCAAAGAGAGCTACGATGAGCTGGTCCATAAAGCTTCCTGGCCAACCTGGAAGGAGTTGCAAAGCAGCGCCATCGTCGTGTCGGTGGCATCGCTCATCATTGCCCTGGTCGTATTTGCAATGGACGAAGTCTTCCGCAATGTCCTGCTGCAGTTCTACAAACTTTTCTAGCCATCCACGGAAGATTTATCTAAGATTTTACAGGATTCTACACGTCGATACAATTGCACCGAAGGCATGAGTGAGCAGGATAAAAAGTGGTACGTTGTCAGAGCCATCAGTGGGAATGAAAAAAAGGTAAAGCAATACCTCGAAAGCGAGATTGCCAATCACAACCTTCAGGATTACGTCACACAGGTTCTGATCCCCACTGAGAAGGTTTACATGATCCGTAACGGGAAAAAGGTGAGCAAAGAGCGGAACTATTATCCCGGATACGTACTCATCGAAGCCACCCTGGTCGGTGAAATTCCCCATATCATCCGGAACGTTCCCGGAGTTCTCGGATTCCTGGGAGCAAAAGGGGAAGCTCACGCGCTCCGGCCTTCTGAAGTAAAACGCCTGCTTGGGAAATTTGACGAGCTGTCAGAGCAGGGTGAAGAGGTCAACATCCCCTATATCGTTGGCGAGACAGTCACGGTTGTGGATGGTCCTTTCAATAGTTTCAGCGGCGTGATTGAAGAGATCAATGAAGAGAAGAAAAGGCTGAAAGTGATGGTCAAAATCTTCGGACGGAAAACCCCGCTCGAACTTGGCTTCATGCAGGTTCAGAAAGAATAGAGACGCGGCATGCCGCGTCTCAACAACAACAGAAATATTATGGCAAAAGAAGTTAGCGGATTAATTAAGTTGCAGATCAAGGGTGGCGCTGCCAATCCATCTCCACCGATAGGCCCTGCATTGGGTGCCAAGGGTGTGAATATCATGGAGTTCTGTAAGCAGTTTAATGCCCGTACCCAGGATAAAGGAGGGAAGATCATTCCTGTTATCATCACTGTATACCGGGATAAATCGTTCGATTTCATCATCAAAACTCCACCGGTTGCGGTACAGCTCATGGAAGCTGTGAAACTGCAGAAAGGCTCGCCGGAACCAAACCGCGCCAAAGTAGGATCGGTCTCCTGGGATCAGGTAAAACGGATTGCTGAAGATAAGATGCCCGACCTCAATGCCTTCACTGTCGAATCAGCCATGAGGATGGTCGCCGGAACAGCACGCAGCATGGGGATCACGGTGAAAGGAACCGCCCCGTTTTAATTAAAAAATAAACAATAGCGTATGACCAAGTTGACAAAGAAGAGGAAAGCAGCTTTTGAAAGGTATGACCAGGAAGCTGTTTACTCACTGACTGATGCAATAGGGATTGTCAAAGACATTACCGAAACGAAATTTGATTCCTCAGTTGATATAGACATCCGCCTGGGTGTAGATCCCCGTAAAGCAAACCAAATGGTTCGTGGCACCGTGACGCTTCCACACGGAACCGGGAAAACCATCCGGGTGCTGGTGTTGTGTACTCCCGACAAAGAAGAAGAGGCCCAGGCGGCCGGCGCTGACTATGTAGGGCTGGATGATTACATTACTAAGATCAAAGGTGGCTGGACTGATATTGACGTAGTCATTACCATGCCCAGCGTCATGGCCAAAGTGGGGGCCCTCGGAAAGATCCTGGGACCCCGCGGACTGATGCCCAACCCGAAAACCGGAACGGTTACCATGGATGTGGGAAAAGCCGTCCAGGATGTAAAATCCGGAAAGATCGATTTCAAAGTAGATAAATTTGGTATCATCCACGCTTCGGTTGCCAAGGTTTCGTTTGAACCTGGTAAAATTGAAGAGAACGCCAGGGAGCTTATCCAGACAGTAGTCAAATTGAAGCCTGCTTCCGCCAAAGGGAATTATGTTAAAAGTATTTACCTCTCAAGTACCATGAGCCCGGGTGTGCAGGTGGAACCCAAATCTGTTACGGCTTAATTTTTCAGTAATCTGAACGATAAATCATGAAAAAAGAAGAAAAAAATCAAATAATCGATTCTATGGTTGAGAAGCTGAAAGAGGCCAATATCTTCTACCTTACCGATATCTCTGATCTGAATGTGGAGACTTCCGGCCATCTGCGACGGCTTTGCTTCAAACGCAATGTCGAGTTGCAGATGATCAAGAATACCCTCCTCAGATTAGCTATGAAGAAAAGCGGAAAGAACCTGGAACCTTTTTACAGTATCCTTACCGGCTCTACCTCGGTCATGTTCTCAGAGGTCCCTAACGACCCTGCTAAACTGATCCAGGAGTTCCGGAAGAGATCTCCAAAACCCATTCTGAAAGGAGCCTGGGTGGAGGAGACAGCATACCTTGGAGACGATCAGCTGAACGTACTGGTGAATATCAAGTCGAAGAATGAACTGGTTGCAGATCTGATTGCCCTCCTGCAATCCCCTGCTAAGAACGTCATCTCGGCATTGCAATCAGGCGGAGCAAATCTCTCGGGCATCGTGAAGACCTTATCTGAAAGGCCCGAATAATCATTGAGCAAAACAACAAGAATTATAAACCGTCCGGAAAGACCGGAAACCAAAACAAAAATTGAAATGGCAGACTTAAAAGCTTTCGCTGAACAGTTAGTTAACCTGACCGTAAAAGAGGTCAATGAATTGGCAGCGATCCTGAAAGATGAATATGGTATCGAACCCGCAGCTGCTGCTGTAGCTGTTGCTGCTCCTGCTGCTGGCGCTGCTGAAGGCGGTGCTGATGCAGAAGAAAAGAGCACATTTGACGTGGTCCTGAAACACCCTGGACAAGCCAAGCTGGCTGTAGTGAAACTGGTGAAGGAACTGACCAGTCTCGGCCTCAAAGAAGCCAAAGAACTCGTAGATGCTGCGCCTAAGGCTAT
This sequence comes from Bacteroidales bacterium, assembly GCA_016783905.1. Classification (GTDB taxonomy): domain Bacteria; phylum Bacteroidota; class Bacteroidia; order Bacteroidales; family FEN-979; genus QYOJ01. Next base: position 9,064 of record JADHVQ010000024.1, read on the forward strand.
CAAGGAAGGCGTTACAAAAGATGAAGCACAGGCATTGATGAACCAATTAACGGAGGCAGGCGCAGAGGTTGAAATTAAGTAGACTATACTTTCTTGTTTATATTGAAAGTTAAATTAGTTTCTTAACCTGTCCCACCCTGGCGGGACACAAACCCCAAAGACCTTGGCTCCAAATAAAACCCAAAAAATCAGTTTCGCATCTGCCAAGATTCAGGCTGAATATCCCGATTTTCTTGATGTTCAGATACAATCCTTCAAGGATTTCTTCCAGCTCGAAACCAATCCTGAGAACCGGATCAATGAAGGTCTTTTCAAGGTATTCTCGGAAAATTTCCCGATCTCTGATGCCCGGAATAATTTCGTCCTGGAGTTCCTCGACTATTTCATCGATCCTCCCCGATACTCCATTGAGGAGTGTATCGAAAGAGGACTGACGTATAGCGTTCCGCTGAAAGCAAAACTGAAACTTTACTGTACCGACCCTGAACATGAAGATTTTGAGACCATCATCCAGGATGTTTATCTGGGGATGATCCCCTATATGACCCCGAGAGGCACCTTTGTGATCAATGGAGCCCAGCGGGTAATCGTTTCCCAGCTGCACCGCTCTCCCGGAGTCTTTTTCAGCACCAGCTACCATGCCAATGGAGTGCAGCTTTATTCAGCCCGGATCATCCCGTTCAAGGGCTCCTGGATTGAATTCACCACCGATATCAACAATGTGATGTATGCCTACATCGACCGGAAAAAGAAGTTGCCGGTTACTACGTTGTTGCGTGCCATTGGATACGAAACGGATAAAGACATCCTGGAGATCTTCAATCTGGCCCATGAAGTAAAGGTGACGAAAGCCACTCTTAAAAAGGCTGTAGGCTCCAAACTGGCTGCCCGCGTGGTGAGAACCTGGATCGAAGACTTTGTAGATGAAGATACCGGTGAAGTGGTTTCGATAGAAAGGACTGAAGTGATCATAGAACGCGAAACCATCCTGGAAGACGAGCATATAGACATGATTGTGGATGCAGGTATCAATACCATCCTGATCCATACCAAAGACTCCCTTACCACCGACTACTCTATTATCTTCAATACCCTCCAGAAAGACCCGGCCAACTCTGAAAAAGAGGCGGTCGAGTTCATCTACCGGCAGCTACGTAATGCTGAACCTCCTGATGAGGAGACTGCGAGGGGGATTATTGAAAAACTCTTTTTCTCTGATAAACGATATGATCTGGGAGATGTGGGACGGTACCGGATCAATCGTAAACTGAATCTGAATACACCGATTGAGACCAAGGTGCTGACGAAAGAAGATATCATCTCCATCATCAAATACCTGATCGAACTGGTGAACTCCAAAGCGGAGATCGACGATATCGACCACCTCAGTAACCGCCGTGTCCGGACAGTGGGTGAACAGCTTTACAACCAATTCGGGGTAGGACTGTCGAGGATGGCCAGGACCATCCGGGAGCGAATGAACGTGCGGGATAACGAAGTCTTTACTCCGACGGACCTGATTAATGCCAAGACTTTGTCTTCGGTAATCAACACCTTTTTTGGGACCAACCAGCTTTCGCAATTCATGGACCAAACGAACCCGCTGGCCGAGCTGACCCACAAACGTCGTATCTCGGCACTCGGACCGGGAGGTCTCTCTCGTGAGCGTGCAGGGTTTGAGGTTCGTGATGTCCACTATACTCATTACGGGCGTCTCTGTACGATCGAAACACCGGAAGGCCCGAACATAGGTCTGATCTCTTCCCTCTGTGTCTATGCTAAAATCGATCGCCTTGGTTTCATTGAAACACCCTATAGAAAAGTTAATAAAGGAAAGGTCGCTCTCGAGGAAGCTCCAATCTACCTTACAGCAGAAGAGGAGGAGAACAAGATCATTGCCCAGGCAAGTACCCCTATTGATGAGCAGGGAAATTTGCATGAAGAGCTGGTAAAAGTACGCTACTTAGCTGATTATCCGATTATTGACAAGACCCAGGTTGACCTGATCGACATCGCACCGAACCAGATTGCTTCCATTGCTGCTTCGTTGATTCCGTTCCTGGAACACGATGACGCCAACCGTGCCCTGATGGGATCTAACATGATGCGCCAGGCCGTTCCACTGCTCAATCCGGAAATAGCCATCGTAGGTACCGGAATCGAAGGAATGGTTGCCACCGATTCCCGCGTCCTGATCAACGCCGAAGGGGATGGCGTGGTGGAGAGTGTGGATGCCAACGAGATAGTCATCCGTTACAACCGTGGAGAAAAGGAACGGATGGTCAGTTTTGATGACGATTTAAAGAGCTACCGGCTGACCAAGTTTGCCAGAACCAACCAGAATACCTGTATCAATCTCCGGCCTATCGTCAGGCAAGGAGATAAAGTTACCAGGGGAAAGGTGCTTTGCGAAGGGTATGCTACCCAGGATGGAGAGCTGGCCCTCGGACGCAACCTGATGGTTGCCTTCATGCCATGGAAAGGATACAACTTCGAGGACGCGATCGTGATCTCTGAAAAAGTGGTGAAAGAGGACATCTTTACCTCCATCCACATCGAGGAGTTCACCCTGGAAGTACGGGATACGAAGCGTGGAGTGGAAGAGTTGACCAACGACATTCCGAATGTCAGCGCCGAAGCTACCAAAGACCTGGATGAAAACGGACTGATCAGGATTGGTGCCGAAGTGAATGAAGGAGACATCCTGATTGGGAAAATCACTCCCAAAGGGGAGAGCGATCCCACCCCGGAAGAGAAATTATTACGGGCCATTTTCGGTGATAAGGCCGGTGATGTGAAAGATGCCTCTCTGAAAGCGCCTCCATCCATGAAGGGCGTAGTGATCGAAAAGAAGCTCTTCTCCAGGATCATCAAGGACAGGAAGGCCAAGGCGAAAGAGAAGGAAGACCTGAAGAAGATCGATGATGAATTTCTGAAGGAGGAGGCCAAACTGAAAGCCAAACTGATTGAAAAACTCGGAGTCATGGTCAATGGGAAGATCTCTCAGGGGGTTTACAACAATTTCAAAACGGAGATCATTCCAAAAGGAACCAAGTTCTCCTCCAAAGTCTTGATGGAGGTAGATTACAATTCCGTAAATCCGAATAAATGGACTACGGATAAGGAAAAGAACGCGATGATCAAGGTGTTGATCAACAACTTCATCATCAAGCATAAAGAGCTGCTGGGGCAGTACAACCGGATTAAGTTTACCTCCATGGTGGGCGATGACCTCCCGGCTGGTATCGTGCAGATGGCTAAAGTATATATTGCCAAGAAGAGGAAACTGAAGGTAGGGGATAAGATGGCAGGCCGTCACGGGAACAAAGGGATCGTGGCCAAGATCGTCAGGGAAGAGGATATGCCCTTCCTGGAAGATGGGACACCGGTAGACATTGTTCTCAATCCGTTGGGAGTGCCCTCCCGGATGAACCTTGGACAGATCTATGAAACCATCCTTGGATGGGCCGGCAAGAAACTCAACATGCGGTTTACCTCACCGATTTTCAACGGTGCCACACAGGATCAGATCAATGAGTACCTGCGTCAGGCTGGCTTACCCGAGAACGGGAAAGTTTACCTCTATGACGGGCTCACCGGTGATCGTTACGATCAACCGACCACCGTCGGTTACATCTATATCATGAAGTTGCACCACATGGTGGATGACAAGATGCACGCCCGCTCTATCGGTCCTTACTCTCTCATCACTCAGCAGCCTCTTGGTGGGAAAGCCCAGTTCGGAGGTCAGCGTTTCGGGGAGATGGAAGTGTGGGCGCTGGAGGCCTTTGGCGCTGCCAATATCCTCCTGGAGATCCAGACAGTGAAATCGGATGATGTCATCGGACGTGCCAAGACGTATGAAGCCATTGTGAAAGGTGACAATATGCCTGTATCGGGAATTCCCGAATCCTTCAAAGTACTGGTTCACGAACTGCGCGGCCTTGGACTTAATGTCAGCTTCGACTAGTGGATCAGGTAAGTTAACACACAATTTAGTAATCGTCAATCAACAACCATATGGCTTTTAGAAAAGACGGACCAATCAGCAGCGGTTTTTCAAGTATCACGGTCAGCCTTGCATCTCCGGAGAAGATCCTGGAGCTGTCGAGCGGTGAGGTACTGAAGCCCGAAACTATCAACTACCGGACCTATAAACCCGAGCGTGATGGTTTATTCTGCGAACGGATTTTTGGTCCGGTAAAAGATTGGGAATGTCATTGCGGTAAATACAAGAGGATCAGGTATAAAGGTATTGTTTGCGACCGGTGCGGTGTAGAGGTCACGGAGAAGAAGGTCAGGCGTGAACGAATGGGGCATATCCAGTTGGTGGTGCCCGTTGCCCACATCTGGTTCTTCCGCTCTCTGCCAAATAAGATCGGCTCCCTGCTGGGATTACCCACCAAAAAGCTGGAGACGATCATCTATTATGAAAAATATGTAGTTATCAATCCGGGTATTCTCAAGGAGGAGGGGATCAATTACCTCGATTTTCTCACGGAGGAGGAATATTTTGACTTCCTCGAAAAAATTCCTCAGGAGAATCAATACCTGGATGACGCTGATCCCAACAAGTTCATTGCTAAGATGGGAGCCGAAGCGCTCTGTGAGCTGCTGGCGCGGCTTGATCTCGACAAAGAGTCGTTTGATTTGCGCTACAAAGCCAATACCGAAACTTCGCAACAGCGAAAAGGTGAAGCCCTTAAACGGCTGCAGGTATTTGAAGCCTTCCGGGATGCGCAGAAACGACTTGAGAACCGTCCGGAATGGATGATCGTGAAGGTGGTTCCTGTGATTCCACCCGAGTTGCGGCCCCTCGTACCACTGGATGGAGGACGATTCGCCACCTCCGACCTGAACGATCTCTACCGGCGGGTCATCATCCGCAACAACCGTCTGAAGCGGTTGATAGAGATCAAAGCTCCCGATGTGATCCTCCGCAACGAGAAACGGATGCTGCAGGAAGCAGTGGATTCACTGCTGGATAATTCCCGCAAAGCAAGCGCTGTAAAAACCGAATCGAACCGTGCTCTCAAATCCCTCAGCGACAGTTTGAAAGGAAAACAGGGACGGTTCCGTCAGAACCTGCTCGGGAAACGTGTAGACTACTCCGGTCGTTCGGTCATCGTGGTTGGACCCGAGTTGAAACTCAACGAGTGCGGTCTGCCCAAAGAGATGGCTTCCGAGCTTTACAAACCCTTCATCATCCGGAAGATGTTGGAGAGAGGAATCGTTAAAACGGTAAAATCGGCCAAGAAGATCGTTGACCGGAAAGATCCGGTAGTTTGGGATATCCTGGAGAACATCCTGAAAGGACATCCGGTGTTACTGAACCGGGCTCCCACACTGCACCGCCTGGGGATCCAGTCGTTTCAGCCCAAGCTGATCGAGGGGAAAGCAATCCAGCTTCACCCGCTTGTATGTACCGCTTTTAACGCTGACTTCGACGGCGACCAGATGGCGGTACATGTACCCCTGGGTAATGCAGCCATCCTGGAGGCACAATTGCTGATGCTTGCGTCACACAACATCCTCAATCCGGCCAACGGAGCCCCGATCTCGGTGCCTTCGCAGGATATGGTGCTGGGTCTCTATTACATGACCAAGGCCCGCACCAGCGTTGGAGATGATAAAGTGCCTGGAGAGGGAATGACCTTCTACTCCCCCGAAGAGGTGATCATTGCTTACAATGAAAAGCGTGCTGACCTCCATGCCGTGATCAATGTACGGATCACCACCCGTGAGAACGACCAGCCGGTAACCAAAATCGTGGAGACAACGGTTGGAAGGGTGCTCTTCAACCAGGTGGTACCTGCAGCGTATGGGTATATCAACCAGCTGCTGACAAAGAAGGCACTCCGCGACATCATTGGTTCCATCCTGAAAAAGACAGGAACAGCCAAAACTGCCCAGTTCCTTGACGATATCAAAGACCTTGGATTTACCATGGCGTTCAGGGGTGGACTCTCATTCAACCTCGATGATGTAATTATCCCCGAGATCAAAGAGCGTTTGATCGAAGATGCCATGACCGAAGTGCATGAGGTGACAGAAAACTACAACGATGGTTTCATCACCAACAACGAACGTTATAACCAGATCATCGACATCTGGACACATACCAATTCCAAGCTGACCATCACCCTGATGAACCAGCTTTCGAATGACAAACAGGGACTGAATCCGGTTTACATGATGCTCGATTCCGGGGCGCGTGGTTCCAAAGAGCAGATCCGTCAGTTGTGCGGAATGCGTGGTCTGATGGCCAAGCCACAGAAATCAGGCGCTGGCGGAGGGGAGATCATCGAGAACCCGATCCTCTCCAACTTCAAGGAGGGACTCTCCGTACTGGAGTACTTTATCTCTACACACGGTGCGCGTAAGGGCTTGGCCGATACCGCACTGAAAACGGCTGACGCCGGATATCTGACCCGTCGCCTGGTGGATGTTGCCCAGGATGTGATTATCTCTGAGGAAGACTGCGGTACCCTGAGAGGTTTGACCATTACGGTGTTCAAGAAGCAGGAAGAGGTGGTAGAATCGCTGTATGACCGGATTCTTGGCCGCGTTACCCTTCATGATGTATTTCATCCCCAGACAGGCGAACTGGTTATTGGCACCGGGAAGGAGATCACGGAAGAGGTAGCTCAGGTGATTGAAGACTCCCCGATAGAAAATGTGGAGATTCGTTCGGTACTGACCTGCGAGTCGAAAAAAGGTGTATGTACCCGATGTTACGGACGGAACCTGGCAACCGGGAGGTTGGTTGAAAAAGGAGAGGCTGTTGGTGTTATTGCTGCACAGTCGATCGGAGAGCCTGGAACACAGCTCACCCTGCGTACCTTCCACGTTGGTGGTGTGGCCGGGGTGAATATCACCAGCGCTTCCCGGATCCAGGCTAAATACAATGGTATCCTGGAGATAGATGAGCTCCGGTCTTTGCCCTTTAAACCTGAAACGGGAAAATCCTTTGAAATTGTAATCGGTCGCTCTGCTGAGATGCGAATCATTGATAAAACAACCCGTATCGCTCTTACCTCTTCACACATTCCATATGGGGCACGCCTCTATTTCAAGAATGGTGCTGAGGTGAAGAAGGATGACCTGATCAGCGAGTGGGACCCCTACAATGCACTGATCCTTTCGGAAGTTCCGGGAAAAATAAGCTTTGAGAGTATCCTCGAAGGAGTGACCTACCGGGTTGAATCTGACGATCAAACCGGATACAACGAGAAGGTGATCATCGAATCGCGTCAGAAAGCGAAAAATCCGGTGATAAACATCCTCGATGCCAAAGGAGAGATCATCAAAACGTATGACCTTCCTGTAGGATCGCATATCATGGTGGAAAACCATGCCAAGATCAAAGCCGGTATCGTGCTGGTGAAGATCCCGAGAGCTGTAGGAAAGGCTGGCGATATAACCGGTGGCCTGCCACGTGTGACCGAGCTCTTCGAAGCCAGGAACCCTTCAGATCCCGCAATCGTATCCGAGATCGACGGCGTGGTATCCTTTGCCAAGAAACTGAAGCGGGGAAATCGTGAAGTGATCATTACTTCGAAAACCGGGGAGCAGAAACGATACCTGGTTCCCACTACCAAGCAGATCCTTGCGCAGGAGAACGACTACGTGAAGGCAGGCACTCCGCTTTCCGATGGTGCCTTGACACCCAGTGACATCCTGGCCATCAAAGGCCCGATGAAGGTGCAGGAGTATATTGTGAACGAGATCCAGGAGGTCTATCGTTTACAGGGAGTAAAGATCAACGACAAGCATTTTGAGACCATCGTCCGCCAGATGATGCGGAAAGTGGATGTGGAAGATCCTGGCGACAGCCGCTTCCTCGAGGGTGAGCTGGTCAACAAGATCGACTTCCAGGATGAGAACGACTGGATTTACGGAAAGAAGGTAGTGGAAGACCCGGGCGATACACAAGTATTTAAGTCAGGGCAGATCATCAGTGCCAGGAAGCTGAGGGATGAGATTTCACACCTGAAACGGAAAGATATGAAACTGGTGGAAGCCCGGGATGCCAAGCCGGCTACTGCACGTCAGGTATTGCAGGGAATCACCCGCGCATCGCTCCAAACCAAGAGCTGGATCTCTGCAGCCTCCTTCCAGGAGACCACCAAGGTGCTGACGCAGGCTGCTATCAATGCCCGCCAGGATGATTTGGCCGGCCTGAAGGAGAATGTGATCGTAGGTCACCTTATCCCTGCTGGTACCGGACTGCGTGAATATGAAGACCTGATTGTAGGCAGCAAGGAGGAGTATGAAAACCTTTTGGCTTCCAAAGAAGAGGATTAAAAATAACGAGATGCAAGAAAAAACAAACCCGCCGCAGCAGCTCAATATTGAGCTTACAGATGATGTAGCAGAAGGAATCTATTCAAACCTCGCCATCATCACACACTCACCATCAGAATTTATCGTGGATTTCGTGAAGATGATGCCCGGGATCCCAAAAGCAAAAGTGAAATCGAGGATTATCCTGACACCGCAGCATGCAAAACGGCTCTTTAAAGCGCTCAAAGAAAACATCAGCAAGTTTGAGGCGATGCATGGAGAGATCAAAGATACCGGGGGGGAGATGCCGTTCAATTTAGGGACTCCTACCGCTCAGGCATAACGCAGGTTCAATCACTTTTTTTTTTACTTTCGTTCGGTTGATTTACATGGATCAGATCAAACATATCGTGTTGTTCGGAGCCGGAAATGTGGCCACCCACCTGTCGAAAGCCCTTGTTGGGAAAGGATTTTCGGTAGTTCAGCTCTTCAACCGGACAGAGGACACAGGGAAACGGCTCGCCCGCCTGATCGGTGCCAGCTATACCGGTTCGCTGCAGAAGGTTGAACAGGATGCCGATCTCTATATCCTGGCACTCAGTGATACAGCTATCCCTGAGATGACTTCCCGCCTGAGGGTTCGCAGAGGGATTGTCGTTCATACCTCCGGATCTGTCGGCATGGAGGCCCTGCAGCATACAGCCAGTCAAACAGGGGTCTTGTATCCACTGCAAACATTTCATAAAGGAAAACGGATCTCATTTGACCGCATACCGGTTTGCGTGGAAGGCAATCTTCCGGCAGTAGAGAAGGCGCTGGTTGGATTGGCTGAACAGCTGAGTTCCAATGTCCATGTCATCAACTCCGAACAACGGCAGATCCTCCATCTGACGGCCGTCTTTGCCGGGAACTTTACCAACTACCTCTATGCTATCGCTGAGGATCTGCTGCTCCAGTACAACATCCCGTTCGAACTGTTGAAACCGCTGATCAGGCAAACGGCTGCCAACATCCGGCATGCAGGCCTCTTCTCCCTCCAAACCGGGCCTGCTATCAGAGAGGATACAGCCATCATGGATAAGCACCTGGAGCTTCTTGAAGATCATAAAGCCTACCAGGAGATCTACGACCTGATCAGCAACCAAATCATTCAACATAAACACCGCAATGGCAAACTATAAAGCACAGCTTAAAAAGATCACCACCTTTGTCTTTGATTACGATGGTGTGCTAACGGAGGGGACGATTATTATGACAGAGCACGGGGAGGCGCTCCGGATCTCCAACATCAAAGACGGTTATGCCCTCCAGCTCGCCGTTAAAAAAGGGTACCGGGTAGCCATCATCTCCGGCGCCAAGTCCAACTCCATGGCTCACCGGCTGAAGGCCCTGCGGATCACAGATGTATTTCTTGGAATAGGAAACAAACTTGAAACCTTTCATGCCTATCTGAAAGATAATGCAATCGCACCATCAGAGGTCCTCTTTATGGGAGATGATATCCCCGATTATCAGATCATGAAAGAGGCGGGTATGCCTGCCTGTCCGTCCGATGCAGCCGAGGAGATCAAGAAGCTGGCTGCCTATATCAGCCATCTGCCGGGAGGAAAAGGCTGTGTTCGCGACGTGATTGAACAGGTGATGAAAGTTCAGGGTAAATGGATGAACGATGACGCCTTCACGTGGTAACAAACTGACAACCCGGGAATGGGTTACAGGCGTAGCCCGGTTCATCAGGCTTCCGAACCTGATGATCGTGGCGCTGATCGAGTTTCTGCTCCGGTACGGAGTGCTCAAACCGATTCTCTTCCATGGTCAATCGGAATTCATGACATCATTACCCGATTTCATTATCTTCGTCGTGGTTACCCTGTTACTGGCTATCGGAGGGTATGTCATCAATGACTACTTCGATCTGAAGATTGACCGGATCAACCGACCGGAGCAGCTGGTAGTTTCCCGGCTGGTTGCCCCCCGGATGGCCATGAAGATCCACATCCTGGTCAATGCAGTTGCCATCATCCTTGGGTTTTACCTGGCGTTCCGGATTCAATCGCTCTGGTTCGGACTGCTATTCCCGTGCGGCGCTCTTTTCTTCTGGTTCTATTCGGCCCGCTGGAAGCAACTCCTGATCTGGAAAAACCTGATTGTAGCCTTTATCTCAGCCTTGCTGATCATGCTGGTCCTGCTGTTTGAGTTTTTTCATCTGCGCTTGAACCCGGAATATTTTTCCAGTGTGATCGGAAGCCTCAAGGGTATTTTCCGGATCTTTTTAGCTTATGCCGGTTTTGCATTCCTGGTAAGCCTGTTCCGTGAGATCGTCAAAGACATGGAAGATCTGAAAGGAGATGAGCAGTTTGGCACCCGGTCGCTTCCTTCTGTGGTCGGGATTGGCTGGTCAAAGATGGTGGTGGTGATCCTGGTGCTGATTACCATGGTATTGCTTGCATATGGCCAGCTTGTTATTTACCGGTTTGGACTGGAGATGTTGTTCTGGTATTTCATGGTCACGGTTCAGTTGCCTGCACTTTACATGATCGTCGTGGTAAGCCGGGCAAAAAGGAGAGAAGATTTCCGTTTTGCAAGCGGCCTGGCAAAGCTGATCATGTTCACGGGGATCCTATCGTTGCTGATTCTATCTTTAAGTTATTGATATGATAAACAAGAGATTACAGGATTTCAAAATCGTTCTTGCCTCCCAGTCTTCCCGCAGGCAATACCTGTTGAAGGAGCTGGGATTGGATTTTGAGATCATCTCAACGGATGTTCAGGAGGAGTACCCCGACACGCTGACCCCGGAAGAGACTGCCATCTTTTTGGCAGAGAAAAAGGCAGAGAGCTTCGACACCTCCCGGATGGAGGAGAAGATGATCATTGTGGCTGCCGATACGATTGTTTCACTGGACGGAGAGATCCTGGGCAAACCCGGCAATTACGAAGAGGCTCTGACCATGCTGAAGAAATTATCAGGCAAACGTCATGAGGTGATCACCGGAGTATGCATCAAGTCGAGGGATAAAAAGAAGCTGTTCCATGTCACCTCCCTGGTTTACTTCAAGGAACTTTGCGACGAAGAGATTGAGTACTACATTAACAACTTCCGGCCATATGACAAAGCCGGAGGGTATGGGATCCAGGAGTGGATCGGGTACATCGGGATATCGAAGCTTGAAGGCTCTTTTTTCAATGTGATGGGGCTCCCGGTGAAGGAGGTATATGAAGAGCTCCTCAAAAATTATTCCTACCTTTGCTGAGTAAGATCAGCTTTGAAATGCAGGACAAACCCCTGATTTTTGTTACCAATGACGATGGCATTACCGCTCCGGGTTTACGTGCCCTGACCGATGTGGTCAGGCCGCTGGGGAAGGTGGTGGTGATTGCACCCGACAAACCTCAGTCAGGCACATCCCATGCCGTTACCATGCGTCAGCCGTTGCGGCTCAACCGGATCCGCCAGGAACCCGGTTTTGAAGAGTACAGCTGCAACGGGACCCCGGTCGATTGTGTCAAATTGGCCTACAAAGTAGTTCTTGGCCGGCATCCCGACCTGCTGGTATCCGGTATCAACCATGGTTCGAACTCCTCCATCAACATCATCTATTCAGGAACCATGGCTGCTGTGTTTGAAGGGGCGATGGCGGGCGTTCCATCCATCGGCTTTTCGTTAGTCCGGGTGGAGATGAATGCCGATTTCTCTGCCGCCAGTACGTATGCCCGCCGGATTATCCGAACAGTCATATCGCGCAAATTGCCAGACGGGGTCTGCCTGAATGTAAACATCCCTCCCCTTCCTGTCAGTGAAATCAAGGGGATTCGGATCTGCAGACAGGCAGGAGGGACGTGGCTGGAGGACTTCGACATCCGGAAAGATCCGAAAGGGCGTGATTACTTTTGGCTCAAAGGGGTATTTGCCCGGATTGGCGATGGGGAAGATACCGATGAGTATGCGCTGGAACATCATTATGTATCCATCGTTCCGGTTAATTTTGACTTTACCGATTACCCCGCAATAGAAGAGTTGAAGAGATGGGATTTCTCCTCCTGATTGAACCATGAACTATTACATCATCGCCGGGGAAGCTTCAGGTGACCTGCATGGGTCGAATTTGATGCGTTCGTTAAAAGAGCGCGACCCGGCTGCCTCTTTTCGCTGCTGGGGTGGCAACCTCATGCTGCAAGCCGGAGGGGAGCTGGTGAAGCATTACCGCGACCTGGCATTCATGGGCTTTTGGGAGGTCATGGTCCACCTGAGGACCATCTTCAGGAACCTGCGGTTCTGTGAAAAAGATATCCTGGCTGCAAAGCCAGATGTGCTGATCCTGATCGACTACCCGGGCTTCAACCTGCGGATTGCCAGGTTTGCCAAAAAGCACGGAATCAAGGTCTTTTACTACATCTCCCCGCAACTCTGGGCCTGGAAGAGTTCCCGCGTCAGTATCATCCGGCAGTGTGTTTCACGGATGTTTGTGATTCTTCCGTTTGAACAGGATTTTTACCTGAAATACAACTACCGGGTTGATTTTGTTGGACATCCGCTTCTGGACGTCATCTCTGAAGACCGGGTGATTGGTGACAAAAAAGCGTTTCTGAAGCAGAACAATCTTTCAGAGAAACCTATCCTTGCATTCCTTCCAGGGAGCCGGAAGCAGGAGATCCGAATTTTACTGCGACGGATGATCGAGGTTGTTCCCTCGTTTGAAGGGTACCAGTTTGTGGTTGCAGCAGCTCCTTCGATCGACCCCGGACTCTATGCATCTGTCATCGGTGATGCCCCGGTATCCGTGATCTTTGAGCAGACCTACGACCTGCTGAGTCATGCCGAAGCTGCGCTGGTGACATCGGGTACTGCTACCCTGGAAGCAGCACTCCTGGGAACCCCCGAGGTGGTTTGCTACAGGGGGAGTGCGCTTTCGTTCTGGATTGCCCGCCGGATCGTTCACGTGCCCTTTATCTCCCTGGTAAACCTGATCATGGAGAGAGAGGTGGTGAGAGAACTTATCCAGCATCTGCTCACCCGTGAGAACCTCATCCACGAACTGAAACGGTTGTTGGATCCTGCTATCCGGGATCAGATGAAACAGGAATTTGATGAGCTTACCAGGAAGCTGGGAGGCAGTGGTGCTTCTTCCCGGACCGTAGAGCTTATGATACAATATTTAAAGGATAAATAAGTTTAACTATTCAAATGAACTGCCAATGAAAAGGAGATCTAACTTCAGGATTGGGATCCTGGTGCTTATGCTTGGATTCATGTTTACATCATCCCTTTTTGCTCAACAGAAAGGAACAGGGGAGAAGCAAACGCAAGAGGCGAAAGACCAGCGGATCAAAGCCATTGGCATTGATTCCGTACCGGCAACCATTTTTCCTCCCCGGAAAGAGCTGACCGGGGCTGAGAAGGAGGCCCAGCGCCTCTTTAATGAGGGTTCGATGAAGGGTAAATCAGGAGATTACACAGGAGCGATTGAGGATTTTACACAATCGCTTACCCTGGTTGAAAATGGGAACACCTATTTGAAACGGGGTTTTGCTTTTCTTCTGTCAGGGCAATTCCCCAAGGCGCTCCAGGACTTTACCGAAGTGCTGCGGATCTTTCCATCCCGCAAAGAGGCCATCTTTGGGTTGGGTATTGCCAGGTTCGAGATGAAGGACTATGCAGGAGCTGAAGTTGATCTGAAACAATACCTCGACCTGGTGAACAACAACGCCATGGCGTTTGACTATATGGCGGCACTCTGTTTCATCCGGCAGGATTTCCAGTGCGCGTTACAAAATTATTCCGATGTGATCAGGTGTGACTCTCTCTACCTGGATGCCTATACCAACAGAGCCATGATCAGGCATTATCTCCGCGATTACAAAGGGGCTCTCGAGGATTATAATATAGCCATCAAACAGAATCCCAACGACAAAAAGATTTACAACAACCGGGCTGCTGCCAGGATGCTCCTTAAGGATTACAAAGCTGCACTGGAGGATCTCGACAAAGCCATCGAGCTGGATCCTCTCTATGCCGATGCATACAATAACAGGGGGCGGGTACGTCATTACCTGGGTGACGCGGAGGGAGCCTGCGCCGATTGGCACAAAGCGCTCTCATTCGGCATTGAGGCATCGCGTGATCTCATCATCCAAAACTGTAAATAGTCCCCTCATTTTCTCCTGAATCCTGATTCACATGCGATTGAAATGGCTGACAGGAGCCTGCAACGACAAATTTTGTGATCACTGAGGTATTACCTTTTCTCTTTTTCCGGATTAATGGGATGGAAGAAAAGTGCCGTACCGATGAATCCCTGGAAATCCCTCCCTTTGATCCGACTACTGATCCCGTTTCTGGGCGGGGTGATCTTTGCCCTGATAAAGCCGGACTGGAAGCCAGAAGAGATCTGGTTGATTGGGATTAGTGGACTTCTGTCCGGGCTTTTACTCCTGTTTACGCTGATCGGAAAACTTTCTTTCAGCCTGCGATGGATCCCGGGCTTGACTATCAATCTGTTGATATTATGCCTTGGCATGTTCACAGTACAAAGTCACTTGGAGAGGTCAGTGGGCAGTGGGCAGTGGGCAGTGGGCAAAAAGAAACTGCAAACTGCCAACTGCCAACTGTTTCCGGCCGAGATTCTCGAACCCCCACGCCATACATCTAAAAGTGTGAGGTTGATTGTCCGCCAGTATGAGCTGGACTCCTTGACGAAGTCGCTGATCAGGAGGGGAAAGGCATTGCTGTTTCTGGCAAAGGAGACAAACTCCCTGGCACTTCAGTATGGAGATTGGATTCTTGTCTCTAACTCGCTTAAGCCGGTGAAGAGCGAGTCCAATCCCTACGGCTTCGATCCGGCTGGATATTATGGAAGAAAAGGGGTGTTTAACCAGGGGTGGGTGGCATCTGAAAACTGGAGATCTACCGGAATACTTAAATGCAGCTCGATCAATCGTCTGGCTTTCTCACTTCGTAACAGGCTACTGAAGATTCTGAAGGATAATTCCCTGAAAGGGGAGGAGTTTGCGGTAGCCTCGGCCATCCTGCTTGGATATACCGGTGAGATTGGTAAGGATTTGAGAAAAGGCTTTGCTGCCTCCGGGGCTATGCATATTCTGGCTGTCTCGGGGATGCATGTGGGTGTAATTTTTCTTTTCCTGGAGACCATTCTTGCTTTTCTCAACCGGCGTACTCACGGGCCAAAAATCAAGGCGTTATTGATGATCCTGATGATCTGGAGTTACGCCATGATCACGGGATTATCCCCGCCGGTATTCCGGGCAGCCCTGATGCTCAGCCTGGTGATCCTCGGAAGAGCAGCCAGGCGGAAGCCGGACTCCCTGAACGTGGTTGGTGGATCCATGTTTATCATCCTGGTGCTTGATCCTTCCCTGATCCTCCATATCGGGTTTCAGTTTTCCTACCTGGCTGTTGTGGGGATCCTGTTTCTTTACAAACCTATTGTTCATCTGATCCCGGCTAACGGATGGGTGTTGACCCGCCTGCGGGGTCTGGTTGCGGTCTCTGTCGCTGCCCAGTTAGCAACCTTTCCGCTGGCGCTTTTCGTCTTTCACCAGTTCCCGAACTATTTCATCCTGACCAACGTGGTGGTGCTTCCGCTGGCCAGCCTTGTGATCTATAGCGGAATCGGTGTGCTTGTGCTCAGTCCGTTTCCGCCCATCTCCGTACTCCTCGCAAAAGGACTCTCTTTTATTGTCGGATTCCTGAACTCCACCATCCGGTTCATCGAAGAGCTCCCCGGCTCTACTTCCACAGGCATCTACCCATCGTTGCCTGATACGTTCCTGCTTTATCTGGTGATGCTATCGGTTGGTTGTTATCTCTTTTCCCGGAAAACCTCCTGGCTGTATACTTTCCTTGTCCTTCTCATTATCGGATCGGTACTCGGGGTGTACAGGGATTACCTTCGTGCTAACCGTAGGATGATCACTGTGTTTCAGGTGAAGGGGGCTTCTCAGTATGCGTTTGTGACCGGCCGGAACATGGTATGCATGAAGGACTTCAGGGCAGCCTGCCAGGAAACTTATTCCAGGGAAGTTATTGCTACCCTCAGGGCAGCAGAAGGGATAACCAGATCACAAACAACCTATTTGATCGATCCTGGCTCTCAGACTCAGGCCAAAGGCGATCTCCTTGAATTCGGTTTCCTGAGCCGGAAAGGAGACTTTCTGCAGTTTTCTGACTGTCGTATCGCTATTGTATCCACTACCCTTCCATCCACATTGTCGGACACCATGCATGTTGACCTGGTAATTCTTCGCAAGAATCCGGCTGTAAATATGGAGACGATTGTCCGTACCTTTAACCCTCAGCAGATTGTCATCGATCCCACCAACTCCTGGTACCGTGCACGGAAGTGGAAAGCCCAGGCTGAGGAGTTGGGCATCCCGTGCTATAATGTGTTGGAGGAGGGTGCGTTTGTGCTGGATAACTGGATGACTGGATGACTGGATTAAAAAAAGCCCCTTTTGTGAGGGGCTCTTGCGGTCTGGACGAGACTCGAACTCGCGACCTCCGGCGTGACAGGCCGGCATTCTAACCAACTGAACTACCAGACCGACTATTTTTTAGAAGTGCAAATTTAAGTCAATTTTCTTAATTTGCAACAAACTTTTTTTCATGGATACCATCCTCATTATCATCGGCATTATTTTTCTGATCCTCGGAATTGCCGGAAGTTTTATTCCGGTCCTCCCGGGACCGCCGTTGTCTTATCTTTCACTGCTGTTACTGCAATTCACCTCCTATCATCCGTTCACCGCCCGTTTTTTGGTGATCTGGGCGATTGTGACCGCTGCCATCGTGGCGCTCGATTATGTAGTTCCTGCCTATGGAACCAAAGTGTTCGGAGGTACGAAGAAGGGACAATGGGGAGCGGTTATCGGGGTCTTTGTTGGTATCTTCTTTCTGCCACCGATCGGCATTATTGTGGGACCCTTTCTGGGAGCCCTGGTGGGTGAAATGTTGGCTGGAAAACAGTCGGGAAAAGCCTTCAAAGCAGCATTCGGCTCCTTCCTGGGATTCCTGGCCGGAACATTCATGAAACTGGCACTATCCCTGATCTTCGTGTACTACTTTATCCGGGCACTGGTTTAAGTTGGACGTTCTATTTTGGCTGGTAGTAGCAATTCTTCGGGGAAGAGATCTAATCCTTGAAACGGATTTACTTCGCGTAGCTGATCGCCCTGGTTTCCCTGATCACGGTGATTTTAATCTGGCCGGGATAGGTCATCTCTGTCTGGATTTTTTTCGACAGGTCAAAGGCTAGCTGGTCTGCTTCGGCATCCGATATTTTGTCGGCGCCCACGATGACACGAAGTTCGCGGCCTGCCTGAATAGCGTATGTTTTTACTACTCCCGGGTAGCTGAGCGCCAGATCTTCCAGGTGTTTGAGCCGTTCGATGTAGGCATCCACCACCTCCCGGCGGGCTCCCGGACGGGCTCCGGAGATCGCATCACAAACCTGAATGATAGGAGAGATCAGGTTGTCCATCTCAATCTCATCGTGATGGGCTCCGATCGCGTTGATGATCTCGGGTTTCTCTTTGAATTTCTCCGCCAGGTTCATTCCCAGGATGGCATGGGGGAGCTCAGGCTCGTTGTCGGGCACCTTGCCAATGTCGTGGAGCAATCCTGCCCGTTTTGCCATTTTGGGATTCAGTCCGAGCTCTGCAGCCATGGTGGCGCTTAGTTTGGCTACCTCGATAGAGTGCTGAAGCAGGTTCTGGCCATAGGAAGAGCGGTATTTCATCCGGCCGATCATCCTGATCAGCTCATGGTGGAGGTTGTGGATCCCCAGGTCAATGCAAACCCGTTTGCCGTTTTCGATGATCTCCTGTTCGATCTGTTTTCTTGTTTTGGCCACCACCTCTTCAATCCGGGCCGGGTGGATCCGTCCGTCGGTTACCAGCTTGTGGAGCGACTGACGGGCAATCTCTCTGCGAACGGGGTCGAATCCGGAGAGAATGATAGCATCCGGAGAATCGTCGATGATGATCTCAATCCCGGTCAGGGATTCCAGGGTCCGGATATTTCGTCCTTCGCGTCCGATGATCCGGCCCTTGATCTCTTCATTTTCGATGTTGAAGACAGAAACGGTATTTTCAATCGCATGCTCACTGGCTGTGCGCTGGATGGTTTCGATGATGATCTTCTTGGCTTCGGTGTTGGCGGTCAGTCGCGCTTCATCCACAATGTCTTTGACATGCATCAACGCTTCAGATTTGGCCTCCTCTTTGAGGGTTTCAATCAACTGTTCTTTTGCCTCTGCAGCAGAGAGATTGGCAATCGATTCAAGTTGATCAATCTGCTGCGCGATGGTTTTATCGAGATCAGTCTGTTTCTTGTTGACGATCTCCACCTGGTTCATGAGGTTTTGCTTGATGGTGGCGACCTCTTTCTGTTTCCTGGAGAACTCCTCAATCCGTTGATTCAGGGCAACCTCTTTCTGTTTGAACCGGTTTTCACCTCTCCCGAGCTCGTCATTCTTTTCGTGAATGTATTTTTCGTGCTCCGATTTTAACTGAAGGAACTTCTCCTTGGCCTGAAGGATCTTCTCTTTTTTGATGACTTCGGCTTTGTCCATGGCCTCTTTGAGGAGGGAATCACGTTTCCGTTCCAGCGCTTTGCTCAGGATTGTTCCCGTGATCAGCCCGCCCACAATAATGCCAGCCACACCCACAATAATGTATATCATTATTTCCATAGCTGTTCAGTTTTTTGGTTTATAACTGTGGAGGGAGGTTGAAAAAAAACCCGCATTATCCCATGAGGTATTGATAAACCTCGGATAAACATGAATAGGGCTGCCAGTCATTTCGAACTTCCACCGTCCCGGCGTACCGGAATCCTCTCTGCCAAGGGATGATCCCGGCGAGCCGGAATCTTCCCTTAGCAGAGAGTAAAAGAGGCCTGTCCTACGTGCCATTGAGCGTTGCCCTAATATTTGTAATGTTAGGTTTACAAACTGCTGGGATTAATGCGGGTAAATCGTTGGTTTTTCAAAGAACGAAAAGGCTCATCCTGCCAGGTATTCTGTTAAAAGTTTATCGATCTTCGCTAGCTTCTGTTCCTGATCTTGTCCATGCTCTGAAAGCATATGTTCATCCTGCAAATAGTTGGTTGCATATTCAAGAGCCACCATGGCCAGCAAATCCTGTTTGTCTTTGTATGCATAACTGCCCGAGTAATCTCTCATTCGCCTCTCAATCAATTCTGCTGCCTGTCTGAACAATCCTTCGTGTTCCGCTGCGATTACTAGTTTATATGGTCTGTCAGCAATTGTTACTGAAATCGTCAACTCGTTCATCAGCTATGCATCACTATATTCACCTGTTCAAGAGTCCTATACATTTATCGATTTCCCGCAAAAGCTCATTGATTGTTGCTTTCGCTTCAACCGTCCCTTCTTTTAGTTCAAAGTTACTTGTTGTTTTTATTAGGTTTATCTTTTTCTCTGATTCTTCGATGGTTTGGTTTTGTCTCTGGTTTATCTGGTTTAATTCATGAATCTCTTTTCTATATTGTTCATTCTCCTTCTGCAGGATATGCAACCGCTCAATCAGCTTATGCACTTTGTAGTCAATGCCTGAAACAAGCGTTTCAACATCTGCCATAGCGAAACTTTGCCTGCGTTGGTAATGCAAATATACTTGTTTGAATCACTGTATGCAAGTCCATCTGTTCGATTTTTTTTCCTGACAACATATAACCTTTTACAGGGAAACCCGATTAATGGTTTTAAATTAGGATGAGTCATGGTGATGACCGAAGAATTTTTGCACTACCTGTGGCGTTTCAGGCTGCTGCAGCCGCCCCTCTTTTGTGTGGCCGGGGAACCCGTGGTGATCATTCATCCGGGAGAGTATAACCGGGACGGAGGTCCCGATTTTGTGAATGCCCGGATTCAGCTCGGGAAGACGTTATGGGCTGGCAACGTGGAGATTCATTTACGGGCCTCTGATTGGTTCCGTCATCTGCATCAGGAGGATCCTGCCTATCGCAATGTGATCCTTCATGTGGTTGACACCTTCGACAGGGAGGTCACAGGCGCCGGCAATCAACCCATCCCTGTGTTGGAGGTCAGGAACAACTATCCCGTTTCCCTGGCCGCCACCTATGAAACTCTTCGTTCGACGAATCGATGGATTCCGTGTCAAAACCTCATTCATGAAGTTGACTCCTCAATTTTCAGGTTATGGGCCCCTGCGCTGGTTGTTGAACGGTTGAAAGCCAGGCTT
>JADHVQ010000102.1 GCA_016783905.1 Bacteroidales bacterium
ATGCAACAAATACCTTTTCCAACTTCCGTATGATTTTTTATACGAACTGCGTCACAAATTTTCAAGAAACGATACTAATCCGTGTGATTATTATTTTCTTCGTAACTTTCAGTCATCATTTAACCCATCTGTATGAATATTTATATCAGAGACCGAAAACATGAAATATTGTTAATTTCTTGTCTACTCATCAGCGCATTTCTTTACAAGGGAAATAACGTATCAGGGCAATCAGTCGCCGAAATCAATAACATCCGGTTTATCGCCCAAAACGATACCCTGATTGTCACGTACGACATTGATAAGGCAGTACGGAAAGAGTTGTTTGATGTGTCATTGATCATCACCACTTCATCAGGAAAACTGATCAGGCCACGGGCAGTCAGTGGAGATGTAGGGCCAAATGTACCCGGAGGAAAAGAGAAGAAGATATACTGGGACCTGAACCGGGATCAAATATTTCTGAATGAGGGAATTGAGGTAGAGATTGAAGCTGTTGCATTGGGTATTCCAGTGAAATTTGTATCACGCGGGAAAGCCTTGTTATTATCAACGTTTATTCCTGGATTTGGAATCACCAAGCTTAATAGAGGAGGACCGTTTTGGTTAATGGCTGTTGCAACATATGGGGCCGCTGCAGGATCGGTAGTGTTTTATTACCTGGCGGATGATAATTTCAAGAAATACCTTTCCTCCACAGACATTGATGAACGAAACACTTTGCATAGCAAGGTTGAGACACAGAATACCGTTTCGGATGTTTTGATGTATACAGCAGGAGCAGTCTGGTTGGGGAATATGATCTGGACCCTGGCACACCCGAATAAGACGAAACAGGCGAAGGGGTTGAGCTTTGGGGGAAGCATTGATCCGGTGATCGGGAGGCCTGTGTTTGCTTTGAGATACAAGTTTTGATAAGTACGAATTACGAAATACGAAGTACGAATGCAAGTTCAAAGTACGAAGTTGGAAGTTCTTAAATAAGAAAACTATGAAATATGTTGTTATCACGGGTTTTCTGATCATTAATGTGCTATCAGGAATGGCGCAGGAGAAGCAGGTGATCAGGGGGAAGAGCTCGATGCAGTTTATCCGGGCCGGGCAGGAGCGGATTGCGAAAACGGTGAAGGAGATCCCGGATCTGGTCATCCGGGAGGAGATCTATTCCGATCCCAATCAGAATAACATGATCAATGCCAACGAAGAGTCGGAGATCCGTTTCAAGATAGAGAATCTTGGCGAAGGAACTGCACAGAAGGTTGTTGTGAAGGTTTCCCTGAAGAATAATTATGTACCCGGTTTGAGCTTTGCACGGGAGATACCGGTTGGTCCTATATTCCCTTCGGAAAGCAAAGATGTCACCATCCCTATTTCAGGAAAAACGGACCTTGAGAACGCGATTGCTGAATTTAAAATAGAGGTGCGGGAAGAGGGTGGATTTGATGCCTATCCACTGGAGATGAAGATTGAGACACACTCGTTTGAACCTCCTGATGTAATCGTTGCTGATGCTAAATTCAGTACACGCGATGGAGGCAAGCTGGAACTCAACCAGTTTATCAACTTGAAATTCGCGGTTCAGAACATCGGGAGAAGCCAGGCTGAGGGTATCGGGATCAGGTGCCTGCTGCCCAATGAGGATTGTGTACTGACCGGCGAATCGGATCATTTCAGCTTTGATCAACTCAATCCCGGTGAGAGCAAAGAGATCGACTTCGAGTTTGTAGCCACGCGCCGGTATCAGCTTCAGGATATTCCCATCCGGATTATTATAGAAGAGAAGTTAGGCAAATACGGACAGGATACCACTGTTTCCGTGAGCATCAACCAAACCCTGCTTGCTCAGAACAACGTGATCATTGCGCCGATAAACACCCCTGCTGCTGCCATCCGGAAAGTATCCCTGACCTCGGATGTAGACCGGGACATCCCGGAAATTTCAGGTTCATCTGAACATAAGTATGCGTTAGTCATTGGAAATGAAGACTACCAGAAATACCAGAAGGGAATTACCGAAGAGATTAATGTAGACTATGCCCGAAACGATGCCACTGTATTTAAAGAGTATCTGGTCAAAACATTAGGATTTCCGGAAAAAAATGTCTATTTGCTCCTGGATGCTACTGCAGGTGAGATGGGGCAGAAACTCGATCTTGTCACCAAACGAATAGCCAAGGCCGGTAATGAGAACGAACTGGTATTCTATTATGCCGGCCATGGTCTGCCATCGGAAGCCACCAGAATTCCCTTTCTAATCCCTGTTGATGTATCAGGAGCCAACCTGGAGCATGCCATCAAATTATCAGATGTGTACAAGTTACTTGCAGCTACAAATGCATCCCGTATTTTGGTTTTCCTGGATGCTTGTTTCAGTGGCGGAGGTAGAACATCTGGGTTATTGGCAGCAAGAAGTGTTAAGGTAAAACCATCTGAAACAGATATTACCGGAAATACCATCGTATTCTCGGCAACAAGCGGGGAGCAATCGGCTCTTCCTTACCATGCCGAGAAACATGGCATATTTACCTATTTTCTGCTCAAAAAACTTCAGGAGACAGCCGGAAATGCTACATATGGAGAATTAGCCGATTATCTGACTAAAACCGTCTCGAATGAATCATTACGGATCAATGAAAAGGAGCAGGATCCCGAGGTGAGGGTGAGTTATGAAGTGGTGGATGAGTGGAGGGGGTGGGGGGTAAATATATCCGTTGAAAAATAACAAACTGTTGTGTGAATTGCTTTTAATGATTTGCTCAGGGACCACCCGATAACTTTACGATCCCCCAGGTCAATGATCGCTGTTAAATACAACCAGCACTGAGATGTTCTAACGTCTTTGTTTTTCTCCAAACAACATTCAAATGTGACTTCCTGTTGAGGTGTTTCCCATTCGTAATGATCGTACAAACCTTTTCCCAAAAAACAAAGAAAAACCAAAATTCAATTGCAAAAACCACACAACAAATTGCGCCGCGTGGCCTGCCAATTGCGAACTGCCAACTTAAAACAACGGGGCTGCATAACGCTTAATATCCTCCGCCTGGATCGGATCGTTGCATAGGATCACCAGTCGTTCCACCACATTCCTGAGCTCCCTGATGTTCCCGGTCCAGTTGAACTGCTTGAGTTCCTCGATCGCTTCAGGTGTGATTCCCATGGAGGGCTTTCCCTGGGCTTCGCAAAACTCTTCAATGAAGTAACCTGTTAGCAGGGGGATGTCCTCCTGGCGCTCTTTCAAAGGAGGCACATCGATGATGATCACACTGAGACGGTGGTAGAGGTCTTCACGAAATCGCTTTCGCTCGATCTCCTCTTTCAGGTTTTTATTGGTGGCGGTAACCACCCTGACATCAACCGGGATCTCCCTTTCGCCTCCCACCCGGGTGATCTTGTTCTCCTGAAGAGCACGTAGCACCTTGGCCTGAGCGGCCAGACTCATATCCCCGATCTCATCGAGGAAGAGGGTGCCCCCATCGGCGCTCTCAAAGGCTCCTTTATGTTGTTTGACGGCAGATGTAAAGGAGCCTTTCTCGTGACCGAAAAGCTGACTTTCAATCAGCTCTGATGGGATGGCGGCACAGTTCACCTCAATGAAGGGCCCCTTCGCCCGTTTGCTGAGTTCATGGATGTGACGGGCAACCAACTCTTTTCCGGTTCCATTGGCGCCGGTGATCAACACCCGTGCATCGGTGGATGCTACCTTTTCAATCAACTCTCTGACCGACTGCATCACAGGAGATTCTCCTACCATCCGATAGCGTTGCTCCACCTTTTTTCGCAATCTCCTCGTCTCATCCATCAGGGTGGCTTTGTCGAAGGCATTGCGGATTGTCACCAATAACCTGTTGAGATCCAGGGGCTTGGCAATGTAATCGTAGGCGCCCATCTTGATCGCCTGAACCGCTGTTTCGATGGTGCCATGTCCCGAGATCATGATCACCGGAGCATCGTTGATGATCAGCAACTGATCCAACACCTCCAGCCCGTCCATTTTGGGCATCTTGATGTCGCATAAAATGACATCGAAATACTGTTCCCGTGCACGGGCAATCCCCTCCACTCCATCCGCAGCATCTTCTACCATGAATTTCTCATATTCCAGGATCTCCCGGAGGGTGTTCCGGATGCTCTTTTCATCGTCGATCACAAGTATTCTGGCCATATATGCGGAGTTTGGTTCAAAGATAGGAAAGATTCGGTAATTTTGTGATACGAGATACGAGATATGGGATATGGGATATACGATATATGAAATTTGAAATTAGTCATCGGTTTTACCCAGGTATTTTTATCCTTTTGCTGGCATCATTGTCATTGCGAGCCGAAGCTGCGAGCCGAAGCTGCGAGCCGAAGCTGCGAGCCGAAGTGAAGCAGGAAGTGAAGCAGGAGCGAAGCAACGGCATCTGGCATCCGGCATCTGGCATCCCGTATCCCATATCCCGTGTCCCGCATCACGGATCTTCCGAAACCAATCCCGCCACCACGAACGCTCTTGCCTGGGCCGGCGGAATGAATGCCGTCCAGTTTTGTGAGCTGGACCTGGATCTGGATGGCACGTTGGACCTGGTGGCATTTGACAGGCACGGGAACCGGATCATCCCACTGGTATACAAAGGATCTTCAGCCTCCCCATTATATGATCCGGATACAAGTTTCATCCGCCACTTTCCCGACCTGCACGATTGGGTGATGACAGTCGATTACAACTGCGACGGCAGGATGGATCTCTTTACTTATGGATTAGGGGGGATCAGGGTTTTCCGGAACATCTCGGAGAATGAATTGAAGTTTGAGCTGGTAACCAACATGCTCACATCCTGGTATTATAGTGGATACATCGGGATTCTGGTCACCCCGGTAGATTACCCGGCTATCGCCGATATCGATAGGGATGGGGATCTGGATCTGCTTACATTTTTCGGTCTCGGATCGTTTGTGGAGTACCATAAAAACCTCTCGATGGAAAAGTATGGCACCTGCGACAGCCTGGACTTCCGCCTGGAGGATAACTGCTGGGGAAAGTTCAAGGAGAGCGAAGGGTCGAATAAGATCACCCTGAACGCTGATTGCCCGGGAACGAGGGACAAACACACGGGCTCCACGATGCTTGTCACCGACCTCAACGGGGATGGACTCGGGGACCTGATCCTTGGCGATATCGATTTTCCGAACCTGATCGCATTGTATAATGGCGGTACCCTGGACACAGCGTTCATGGTGGCTTTTGATACGCTGTTCCCCTCCGGAACACAGCCTGTCCACCTCTTTGATTTCCCTGTACCATCGCATGTGGATGTGGATCACGACGGATTAAAAGACCTGCTAATCTCTTCCTTTGATCCCCAATTAACGATCCCTGATAACTACCAGTCCGTTTGGTTTTACAGAAATACGGGCAGTGAGTATCTGCCTAAGTTTACATTTCAGTCGAAGCGGTTGTTACAGGAGTTGATGATCGATGCCGGTTCCAACAGCTATCCGCTTCTGTTTGACCTGGATGGGGATGGTCTGACCGATCTGCTGGTTGGTTGCTGGGGAAGATATGACTCCTCTTACTACCAGTATGGATTGCTCAAATCAGTCAACACGGGAAGGATCGCCTATTACCGGAATACGGGAAATCCCATGGAACCGGTTTTCTCCATGGTAACGGATGACCTGGCTGCTCTCTCCTCCCATCAGTTGACAGGATTGTTCCCGGCATTTGGCGACCTCAACGAAGATGGATCTGCCGACCTGATCATTGGTCAGGATGACGGAACCCTGGCCTACTTTGAAAACCAGGCACCGGGCTCATACCCACCCGATTTCCTTCCCCCTGTATGGAAATACCAGGGCATCGATGTCGGGGAGAACAGCGCTCCACAACTGTTTGATTTCGACTCCGATGGATTAACTGATCTGATCATCGGGGAGAAAAACGGGAATCTCAACTATTACCGGAATACCGGTAGCGGAGAGCATCCCACCTTCACATTTGTAACCGATAGTATGGGCAAAGTGAACGTGACCAATTA
Source organism: Bacteroidales bacterium (assembly GCA_016783905.1). Taxonomy (GTDB): domain Bacteria; phylum Bacteroidota; class Bacteroidia; order Bacteroidales; family FEN-979; genus QYOJ01. The sequence continues at coordinate 6,021 of JADHVQ010000102.1, forward strand.
CCAGATTTCCTATACCGGTTACTCAACCCCCTGTTTCTTCAGGGATCGCGATGGGAAAGAACGGTTACTGGTTGGTAGCGAAGAGGGAAAAGTCTGGTATTTCGGAGATATCCCCCCGGATCCTGAAGCCACGTACCAGGAGTCAACTGAATTATATTGTATAATCACCTCTCAGCCCTTCCCGGTCCGATGCGGGTGGCGAACTGCTCCTGCCATCGGAAACCTTACCGATTCTTCATGGTTTGATCTGATCGTCGGCAATTACGCAGGCGGACTGAACTATTTCAGCCGGAATGATCCGCCTGCGGTCCTGCTGGGAATAGATACCTACCCTCATCCGCAACGAACTACATTCAGGATCTATCCCAATCCTGCCAGTGACTATGTTGTGATCAGCCTTGCCCCCCAAGCACTCTCACAACACTTTCAGGTACAGATCCTGAACCTCTTCGGTCAACCCGTAATGAGAGCTCAGACCATCCCGGGAGAGACCAACACGGGAGCATCCTTCTCCATCAAACATTTACCCGATGGTTTGTACCTCATCACCCTGACGGATCCTTCCGGGAACACAACCTTCGCTCCTCAGAAGCTGGTGATAAAACGGTAGTCTTTTCTTCGTCCCTCGTCCTTCGTCCCTCGTCCCTCGTCCCTCGTCCCTTCCTGCCCCTAAATCCCCTGAAGGGGACTTACTCATGAAAAGTTATTAACAATTCATTAATTTGGTGGAGAAAAGTGGGGGAATGTGGGGAATTTTACCCTATATTTACACCCTCAAATCCCCAAAAAAGGTGTCGGAAACCAATCTTATCGGCGAATTCGAATGCAAGCTTGACCAGAAAGGACGCATCATTCTGCCGGCGAATCTGAAAAAACAGATCTCTCCGGAAGCCAAGGATATGTTTGTGATCAACCGTGGTTTTGAGAACTGCCTGGTTCTCTATCCTATGAACGAATGGAAGACCATCAGCACAGAGATCAATCAGCTCAATCTCTACAACAGGAAGAACCGGAATTTCGTCCGGTACTTCTACCGGGGCGCCACCGAGTTGACCCTTGACGGAAGCAACAGGCTGTTGCTGCCAAAAACACTGATGAGTTATGCAGGGATCGGGAAAGAGGTGATTCTGTTTGCATTTTCCAACCGCATTGAGGTGTGGGCCAAAGATAAGTATGAACAACTCATGACTGATGAGCCTGAAGATTTTGCTGCGCTGGCGGAAGAGGTCATGGGAAAACCTGAGAGAACCGAAGAGAACGACGATGTACCATAGGAGTGTCCTGCTCAGCGAAAGCATGGAAGCCTTGGCTATCCAGCCCGGAGGCATCTACGTCGATGCCACCTTCGGCGGCGGCGGTCACTCCAGGGGGATACTGAAACAATTAACCACAGGGCAACTCTTCGCCTTTGATCAGGATGCGGAAGCCATAAAAAACCGGATTGATGACCCACACCTCACCATGATTCACAGCAATTTCAGACATATCAGGAATTTCCTGAGGCTCTACAACGTCATTCCGGTGGACGGAATCCTGGCCGATCTCGGTATCTCGTCCAACCAGATCGATCAGGGAGAGCGGGGATTCTCCACCCGGTTTGAGGGGCCGTTGGATATGCGCATGGATAAGCGGCAAAAGCTGCATGCCAGGCAGGTTGTGAATGACTACCCGGAAGAGAACCTGCGAAAGATATTCAGGGAATACGGCGAAGTGGATCATCCGG
>JADHVQ010000103.1 GCA_016783905.1 Bacteroidales bacterium
CCTTCAAAACTGCTGACCCATCCGTCGAAGATGTAATTGCCTTCTTCTCCTTCGGTGATGTACTCTTCTGACAGGGGATATTCTTCCATCGGAGATTGGCTGCCCTGAGTGATACCCGGATCGTAACAGGGACCTGACCTTTCCCCGAAATCCGAAAGATATCCGTGGGTAATGCTTCATGAAACGGTTCAGCCTCCCATGACTTGCCGGTATCGATCACCTGGCTGATCCGGACTGTTTTGAATAGTTTGTTTTCCCGGCTTTCTGTTTCATAACACCAAATATACCCGTAATTCAGGGTAAACTGAAAAGGTTCTACTCCCCGGTCGGAAATGATGTTGCTGTTGGCCGAATGGTACCCCCTGAGGATCACCCGGTGTTTTTGCACTATGGCACGAATCAGGGCGATCACCCGTTCCGAATTCTCTTTTTTTACAACCGGATAGGAGACTCCTTTCAAATCATATAATGCATATAATTTTTTCGCTATTTCGCTACCTCGCTACCTCGCTACATCACTACCTCCTCCACCGCCTCTGCCACAGCTCGTACTACTTCGTCTGCCATCTCATCCGTCAGATCATAGTAAACGGGCAGGGTAATTTCCCGCGAGTAGTTATCAAAGGCTACCGGAAAATCGCTTATCGCGTATCCCGCATCACGGTAGTAGGTCATCATCGGCAACGGCACAAAGTGAACATTTACAGCCACCTCCCGCCTGAAGATCCCGGCAATGATCCGGTCGCGTTGCTCCTCAGTGATCCCTTTGATGCAAAGCAGGAATACATGGTAGGAAGAGGTTTTATCAGTTGTTTCGCAGAGCGGTAGCTGAGCCCATTGGTATTGACCCAGGGCAGCCGCATACCGGTCGAAGATCGCTTTCCGCCGGGGCAGCATATCGCTGTCATAGCGTTCCAGCTCTACCATCCCCATTGCTGCCTGGAGGTCGGTCATATTGTATTTGTAACCTGGTTCTATGACATCGTACCGCCAGCTTCCGACCTGTGTTTTCGACAGGGCATCTTTGCTTTGTCCGTGCAACGAAGTGATGTTCAGTTGCCTGTAAACCGCCTCATTGTCAAACGGTGGAGAAAGGTTCAGGCATACGGCGCCCCCTTCAGCGGTGGTGAGATTCTTCACGGCATGAAACGAATAGACCGTGATATCAATCAGGTTACCTGTTCGCTTCCTTTTGTACCAGGCGCCGATCGAATGGGCGGCATCCGAAAGCACCAGGATCCTTCCGAGCATCTCCTGCTCCCGGCTCGCCGGAATGAATTTCTTTCGGATTTCTTCCCTCTGAACCAGGGCGTTGATCTCGTCGTAGTCGCAAGGGTATCCGGCCACATCTACCGGGATGATCACCTTGGTGCGGGGGGTGATGGCCTTTTCGATAGCTTGCAGGGAGATGTTGAAATCACTTCCGGCATCTGCAAAAACCACCTTCGCCCCGCAATGGAGAACCACGTTGGCTGTAGCACAGTAAGTATAAGCGGGAACAATCACCTCGTCATTCTCTCCAATACCAAACCATCGCAGTATCAGCTCAAGGCCGGCCGAACCGGAGCTTACACATAATGTGGCAGCCTGTCCGCCATACGCTGTGAGCATCTTCTCAAACTGCTTGGTCCTCGGCCCGGTGGTGATCCATCCCGAATAGAGCGCTTCGACGACGGCATCGGCGATTTTCTTATCCATTCGTGGCGGCGAAAACGGGATCATATTTTGCAAATAATGGAACGCGGATGACGCAGATTTAAACGGATAACCGCTGATTACTTTATCTGTGTTTATCAGCGTCTTTCCGCGTCATCAGCGTCCTATTGGTTGGAATGTTGTTTTAACCAATGTAAAATATTCTGCTCTACGCGCTTGATTACTTCCGAGGTATCAGACTTTGTGAATTTTTCGCCGGTGATTTGTTCATAGAGCTCAATGTACCGTTCCGAGATCTGGTTCACGAACGCATCGGTCATCTCCGGCACCTGCTGCCCCTCTTTGCCCATGAAGTCATGTTCCATCAGCCATTCCCTTACAAACTCTTTCGAAAGCTGTTTCTGCGATTCTCCTTTTGTTTGTCGCTCCTCGTAACCATCGAGGTAAAAATAACGGGAAGAATCCGGCGTATGGATTTCGTCAATCAAATAGATCTTTCCATCATCGCCTTTGCCGAATTCATACTTGGTATCCACCAGGATCAGCCCTTTCTCTTTTGCCATCTCCGTCCCCCGGGTGAAGAGCTCTTTGGTGTATTTCTCGAGCAGGGAATAATCTTCACGAGAGACCAGTCCCTGCCGGATAATCTCCTCTTTGGAGATATCCTCATCATGTCCCTCCATGGCTTTGGTGGTGGGGGTGACGATGGATTCAGGGAAACGTTCGTGCTCTTTCATGCCATCCGGGATCGGGACTCCGCAGATCTCACGTGCACCGTTTTTATAAGATCTCCATGAACTACCTGTGAGGTAGCCGCGGATGATCATTTCCACCGGGAAAGGTTTGCAGTATTTGCCTATGGTGACACTGGGATCCGGACTTTCGATTTTCCAGTTGGGACAAATATCGGAAGTAGCATCGAGGAACTTGACAGCGATCTGGTTCAGGACCTGACCTTTGAAAGGGATTCCTTTGGGCAGCACTACATCAAATGCACTGATTCGGTCAGAGGTGACCATCACCAGGTATTTGTCATCGATGTTATATACATCACGTACCTTCCCTTTGTAAAGGCTCTTCTGACCGGGGAAGAGGAAATCTGTTTTGAGGATTACATTTTGCATAAAAGGTTCACTATTTTCTTTCGCAAATATATACTTTTTCGTGGTGCCATGGTGCCGTGGTGCCGTGGTGAAAAAAGCATGAAGTTGAAAAAATCATCAAACAAGATATAACCTTTTCATTTTTTTCGGATTAATAGAGAAAAACTATGGAGTCGGCAAAGGAATCCTTTAATGATGAGTTCAGGAAAAGAACAAAAGAGAATGCTTTAGCAATCATTAAACTTTATTCGTTGATGAGAAATAAGGACGAATTAAGGATTATGGGAAAGCAGATGATTAGAAGTGGTTGTTCTGTCGCAGCTAATTTTCGGGCATCCTGCAGGGCACGATCCCAGGCGGAGCACTATTCCAAATTGTGTATTGTTGTCGAAGAATGTGATGAAACCTTGTTTTGGCTTGAGATGATTGAGGCAACAGGTTTCATAGATCCACAAACGCTAAAACCGATAAAAGAAGAAACATTTAGCATCCTACAGGTGCTGTCAAAAACCCGAAAAAACCTCAAACATTAATTCCACCACTGCACCACTGCACCACTGCACCACTGCACCACTGCACCACCTACTTCGCGTAAGCCCTGATGATCCTGCTCACCAGCTTATGCCGGATGATATCGGTTTCATCGAGGTAGACAAAGGAGATTCCGGGGATACCTTTCAGGATGGATTGGGCATGGATCAGTCCCGACTCCTGTTTTGGTGGAAGGTCGATCTGGGTTATGTCGCCTGTGACAATGAATTTGGCGGAGGCGCCCATCCTTGTCAGGAACATCTTTAACTGGGCGGGGGTGGTGTTTTGCGCTTCATCCAGGATGGCGAAGGCATTGTTCAGGGTGCGGCCGCGCATAAAGGCCAGTGGAGCTACTTCGATGGTGCCGTCTTCGAGGAGTGCCAGCAGTCTCTGCGTAGGCAACATATCACGGAGGGCATCATAGAGCGGTTGAAGATAGGGGTCGAGCTTCTCTTTGAGGTCGCCGGGAAGAAATCCGAGATTCTCACCGGCCTCCACTGCTGGTCGCGTAAGGATGATCTGCTGTACCTCTTTGTTTTTCAAAGCTCGGATGGCCAATGCCACGGCAGTATAGGTCTTGCCGGTTCCGGCCGGACCGATGGCTATCATCAGGTCGTCCCGGTCGATGGCCTCAACCATCTTCCGCTGGTTGGGTGTCCGGGCCCGGATCAACAGCCCGTTACGGCCGTGAACCAATACTCCGGAATGATGCCCCTCCGGCTTCAAAGGGATCTCTCCATTCTCAGCAGCCAGGATGTAGGTGATATCCCCCTTGGTAAGGCGGCCGAAGTTTTCATAGTGAAGTAACAGGGTGGAGAACTTCCTTTCAAACTCCAGCAACAGGGACTCTTCTCCAATTGCTTTCACAACATTATCGCGGGCAATGATCTTCAGTTTCGGAAAGAAACTCCTCACCTCATCGAGGTTCTGATCGTTGACTCCGAAGATCTCCAGGGGATCTGCTGACTCGATCCGGATAATTTTTTCGCTCATTGAAAAAATATATACCTTTGATTCGCAAATGTACAAATAAATCAATGCCTGTCATCACACTGACCAGCGACTGGGGGCAGAAGGATCACTATTGCGGTGCCGTAAAAGGAGCTATCCTGCGCCAGCTGCCGGAAGCAGTCATTGTAGATGTATCGCATGAGATCCCTCCATTTGATCTGAACCAGGCTGCTTTCATCATCCGTAACTTTTATACCAATTATCCCGAAGGTAGTGTACATATCATCGGAATCAACACCGAAGCCTCCATCGAGAGTCCGCACACCGTAGTGCTTCATCACGGTCACTACTTCATCGCGGCCGATAATGGAATTTTTTCGCTGATTTTTGATGAACAACCGGAACAAATCATTGAACTCGATATCATCCAGGATTCCGACTATTTCACCTTTTCCACGCGGGATGTCTTTGTGAAGGCTGCCTGCCATATAGTTGCAGGGAAACCGGTGGTAGAACTCGGACACAAGAAGGATAAGGTGCTGACAAAGATGGCGTTTCAGCCGGTGATCAGTGCCGACCAGATCAAAGGGAAGGTGATCTATGTGGATCATTACGGGAACGCCTTTGCCAACATCACAGAACACCTCTTCAAATCCACCATAAAAAACCGGAAGTTTGTCATTACTTTCCGCTCCCCTTCATACCGGATCACACAGATCAGCAAATCCTATCAGGATGTACATGAGGGAGAGATGCTTGCCCTCTTTAGCACCAGCGGCTACCTCGAAATCGCCATCAACCGCGGCGACGCCAGCAGCCTGCTGGGATTGAGGCTGGATACTTCGGTGCTGATTGAGGTGGAATAAAATTTTAACTTTGCACTCACAACATCGGAAACTCTATGTACACCTTGTTTAAGAAGGAGCTGAACGGATTTTTAAACTCACTGATCGGGTATATTGTGATCGTGGTTTTCCTTCTGATCATCGGGCTCTTTTTATGGGTTTTTCCGCTGCAATTCAACATCTTCGACTTTGGGTATGCCAATGTTGACGGACTCTTTCTACTGGGACCGTTCGTATTCCTCTTTCTGATCCCCGCCATCACCATGCGCTCGTTTGCCGATGAGAAGAGAAGTGGAACGCTGGAACTGCTCATGACGCAACCCCTGACCGACCTGCAGGTGATCCTGGCTAAAATTTTTGCCGGTATAGTGCTGGTGATCTTCTCCCTGATCCCTACGCTGATCTATGTTTATACCGTTTACCAACTGGGATTGCCTCCGGGCAACCTCGATCTCGGCAGCATCTGGGGCTCTTACATTGGATTGATCATGCTGGGTTGCGCATTCGTGTCGATCGGGATCTTTTCGTCTTCTCTTTCCGATAACCAGATCGTCTCCTTCATCATTGCCGTGTTCCTGAGTTTCTTCATGTACATCGGATTTGAGTTTATCTATACCTTCGTCATCTCCGGGAAAACGGGGTTGCTGATCCAGTCGCTGGGATTGAATGCCCATTACTCTTCCATGAGCCGGGGAGTGATCGATACACGCGACCTGATCTATTTCCTCAGCGTGATGGCGGTGTTTGTTTTGGGTACGAAACTGAAGCTGGAAAGCAGGAAATGGTGAGATAGTGAAATGGTGAAATGGTGAAATGGTGAGATGGTGAAAAACAAGAAGCGAAATATTAAACGGAACAACATCCTCCAGGTGGTCCTTGGGGTGGTGATTATTTTGCTTATCAATATCATCGCTTCGTTTGTTTTTACCCGTTTTGATTTGACAGCTGAAAAACGATATTCCCTCTCCCCGGCGGTAAAAACGATGTTAAAAGGCCTTCAGGATGATGTCTTTTTCAGGGTGTACCTTGATGGGGAGCTGCCTTCAGGATTCCGTCGCCTCGCCAACGAAACCCGGGATATGCTCAATGAGTTCAGGGCCTATAGTGATCATATCCATTTTGAGTTCATCGATCCTTCGGCCAGTCCGAATGCGCGGGAGCGGAACGATACCTACCGGCTGCTGGTGGAACAGGGGCTTCAGCCTACCGATTTGCGGGTCACCAATAAAGGAGAATCATCCCAGCTGATCATCTTCCCGGGAACGATCGTGGTGTACCGCGGGCGGGAGTTGCCGGTCCAGTTACTGATGGCCCAGATGGGGCAGGATCCTCAGAAGGTACTGAACAACTCCATCCAGGCGCTCGAATACAATCTTGCCAATGCGATAGACAAGCTGATCCACACCACCAAATCCAGGGTGGCCATCCTGGAGGGACAAGGTGAGTTATCGCGGGAGCAGACTGTGGACCTGGAACGGGCGCTTTCAGAATATTACAACGTGGAGAGGATCGCCATCAACAATCAGATCAATAGCCTTACAGTCAGACTGCAGACCGACTCTTCGGGCTCACCCCTGGTGAATAAATACAAGGCGCTGATCATTGCAGGCCCTGAACGGAGCTTCAATGAGAAGGATAAGTTCCTGATCGACCAGTTCATTATGAGAGGAGGCAGGATCTTGTGGATGATCGACCCGGTGTTTGCTAAAATGGACAGCCTGCAGCAATACGCTTCTACCATGGGACTGGCCAATGACATCAACCTCGATGATATGCTGTTCAACTACGGGGTGAGATTGAATAAAAACCTCGTGATGGACATGAGTGCTCTACCTATCCCGGTTAAGACAGGCCAGGTAGGCAGTCAGCCACAGTTTGATTTTTTCCCCTGGTACTACTTCCCGTTGATCACCCCTTCCAGCAATCACCCTGTTGTGAACGGACTGAATGCCATCAAAACAGAGTTCATCAGCAGCATCGATACGGTAGAGGCTCCCGGAGTAAAAAAAACAGTGCTTCTCGCCTCATCACCCTATTCCCGGATTGTGAACGCTCCCGCTTTGATCGACCTGGAGATCCTCCGGGATGAACCTGATCCGCGGATGTACAGCAGCGGACCGCAACCTGTGGCCCTGTTGCTGGAGGGAGAATTCACTTCAGCTTACCTTTTCCGGCTTCCTCCCGAGATCGAACAGAATGAAGATCTGGGCTTTCGGAAGCAGAGCAGGCCAACCCGCATGGTGGTGATCGCCGATGGAGATATCGCCAAAAACCAGTTCCATATTACTCAGAAGTACCCTTTGCCGCTGGGATTTGATCAATACACAGGCCAGACTTTCGGAAACAAAGAGCTCCTGATGAACATCATGAATTACCTTTGCGACGACTCAGGGCTGATCTCCATCCGTTCGAGGGAGCTGAAACTGAGATTGCTGGATATGACAAAACTGGCTTCAGAACGACCTCTTTGGCAAACGGTCAACGTGCTTCTACCCATTCTGTTGATCGTAGGGTTTGGGCTGGTGAAATACCAGCTTCGAAGGAGAAAATACGCGAAAAAATGAAGAAAAACCGGATCATCCTGCTTGTTGTCGTGATACTGGCCATTATCGCCGTTATCCTCTTCTATACGCAGTCAGACAAAACGTTTCAGAG
>JADHVQ010000104.1 GCA_016783905.1 Bacteroidales bacterium
AACAACGAAGTTCTCGAGCTGGCTCCCGGTGTGGAGAACCTCTTCCTTGGTGGATTCACCGATCCGCAGATCCGTGCCGTTGCCGGCGAACCATATCGCAGCATCTACGGTTATGACTGGGTGTATGATGCCAGCGGAAATCTCATCATTGAAGATTCCGGAAGTCCCGATCCCACCTCACTGGATTACAATCCCTATTACGGATATCCGATCATGGGTCCCGATATGATCCCGCTGGGTAATGTTGACCCGGAATGGAACATGGGTATCGGTTCAACTTTACGCTGGAAAGACCTCTCACTCTACCTGCTGGTTGATATCAAGGTTGGCGGGATGATGTGGAACGGAACCAGAGGCGCTCTGGACTATTTCGGAACCTCGGAAGGTACTGCTACCCGTGACGACAATTATACGTTCGAAGGCGTTTACGGACACCTGGATGCCAACGGCAATATCGTATCCGCAGGAGCTGCAAATGCTACTCCTGTGAAGCTAGGCCAGTGGTGGAGAACTTCAGGATATGGAAGTGGATTTACCGGTCCGACCTCTCCGTACATTGAGGAATCGAACTGGGTCCGTCTGCGTTCTGTCACCCTTTCCTATTCATTCACCCGTTTGGTGAAGAACACCTTCATCAAGGGACTCGACCTTTACTTCACAGGGACAAACCTCTGGTTAAGTACCCCTTTCGCAGGGATCGATCCTGAGACCAGCCTGCTCGGTAATTCAAATGCCCAGGGTATTGAATACTTCAACATGCCCGGCACAAAGAGCTATACAGTTGGTCTCAACGTGGCATTCTAACCGGGTGTTTTGAAAATTATGAAACAAACAAAAAACATATAAGTATGAAAAAAATAAGTATCAGAATAATAGGGGTGTTCGTTGTGACGGCATTGGTCTTTTCTGCTTGCAAGAAGTGGATCGATACCGATATCAACATCAATCCTGACGCCCCGATAGATGCTCCGTTAGGTAACATATTGCCTGTAATTCAAACTGATATGGCATATAACACCATCGGAGGAAATGATGTCTGCCGCGTTACCGGTATCTGGCTGCAATACATGCAGGGTATTGCCAGACAGTCGCAATCTACTGCCGATTATAACCTCAGAGAAGGCGATGTGAATAATTTGTGGAATACCAATTACGCAGGAGCCGGGATGAACCTGAAATTGATCATGGATAAAACAACCGGCTCCCATCCTCATTACCTGGGCGTTGCTCAGATTCTAATGGCTAACTTGCTGGGAGTCAGTACTGACCTCTGGAATGATATCCCATATACGGAAGCATTCCAGGGAGATGCCAATCTTACTCCCGCTTTCAACACACAGCAGGAGATCTACGGGATAATTCAGCAGCTGCTGACCGATGCAATTGCCAACCTTCAGATTGTTGGGAATTATGAAGCTGTAAAAGGAGATATGATGTACGGAGGAGATCTCGCCTTATGGGTGAAAGCGGCTTATGCATTAAAAGCCCGCTACGCCCTGCATCTGTCAAAGATCCAGCCTCAGACCGCTTACGCCGAAGCATTAGCAGCACTTCCAAATGCGTTCACGTCTAGTGATGAAGACCTGAGGTTTGTATTCGGCACCGCTGACGCCGACGCAAATCCGTTGTGGCAGTTCATGACTGAACGTGGCGATATATCAATGAACTCTTACTTCATTGATATGTTGCTTCTCCGCCAGGATCCGCGTATCACGGTATATGCATACCCGGATGCAGCAGGTGGCTACAGTGGAAATGGCCCCGGAGAGACTAACGCTGACGCCAGCGCCCCTGGCCCCGCAGTATCCTCTAAGAATTCACCTGTTCCATTCATATCCAACGTGGAGTGCCTCTTCATCAAGGCTGAGTGTGAATTTATGACGGGCGCCGGCGATGACGCTGTCCGTGCCACCCTGATAAGCGGAGTGGAAGCCTCGATGGATTATCACGGAGTGCTGAATCCGCTTTACATCCTTGCTTACGATTCGGTTTTGCAAACAATGACCGGACCGGTACTCTTCAACGAAGTGATGACTCAGAAATACATTGCCCTCTACTACCAGGCTGAGCCTTACAACGACTGGAGAAGAACCGGACTTCCGCTCATTACACCAAATGTGCCGAGTCTTGAAATTCCGAGAAGATATCCCTATCCAACCGAAGAGATTACCTATAATCCGAATACCCCGAAATATGGTAATATCTGGAACAGGGTATGGTGGGATACACCTTAACCATTAATCCTGACTAAAAAACGGCCGCCCGGTGGGCGGCCGTTTTTTTTATATGCGGTTATTCTCACGATTCCAGCAAATCGTCTCCTCCAGCCCTTTTTCCAGGGTATACGCTGGTGTAAAATGAAGATCATTGAAGAAACCAGAGGGATCACATTGCCAGTTCATACTGCCCATGATTGCTGCTTTCTCCCGGTTCAGGATGGGGATCTTTCCAAAGGGATGGGTTACGGACTCCAGAATCAGGGCTAACAGCTTCACAACCGGGAGCGGGATCACCAGCGATACCGTCTTTTTTCCAAGGATCCGCTTCACCAGCTCCGAAAATTCCCTGACCGAATAGTTGCAACCATCTGAAACCACCCATGTTTTGTTTACAAAGGGGGAATTCAGAGCCTCGTAGAGCATCCTTACCAGATCGCTGATATAGAGAAAACTGATTCGCTGGCGAGTACTCCCTATGTATGGTTCAAAGCCCCGGTTGATGGTGCGGTACACCTGCAGGTAGTCACGCTCCCTCGGACCATAAACACCGGTGGGACGGAAAATGAGGTAAGGAAAACCGGAGCGGGATTCCAGAAAGCGTTCGGCGGCAAGCTTGCTTTTTCCATAGGAATCAATTGGATGGGGAGGTGTATCATCCGTAATGGGTCGCATCGAAACCGGATCTCCCGGTCCTGCGGCGGCAAGACTGCTGATATAGACAAACTTATCAGGAACCATCCCGGTTAACTCCAGCGACTCTGTCAGGGTATGGGTAAAGCGATCGTTTACCCTGTGGAACTCCGCGCTGTTGTGTGCCCTGGTTATACCTGCATTGTGTATAATGAAATCAAACCGAAGCTCCTCAGCTTTGCATTGCATCAGCTGCTCGGAGAGCCTTTCCGGAGAAGCAAGATCCAGTTCAAGAAACCGGATGCGGGAATCGCTGAGGTAACGACGGGAGCTGGTTTTACGGATTCCAGCGAAGACAGTATAGCCGCGTTTCAGCCCCTCCTCCACCAGATGACTGCCAATAAACCCACTCGCCCCGGTGATTAACACCCGTTTCACCATTTCACCATTTCACTAGTATTGTCATTGCGAGCGAAGCGAAGCAACACCATCTCACCATGGCACCACTGCACCACTGCACCATCTCACCATGGCACCACTGCACCACTGCACCATGGCACCACGGCACCACGATACTATTCAAAATGCCTCACCCAAACCCGTCGTCGTACATTCTTCCTCCCCGTAAAGTTCTTCCAGATCGAAAGCGCCTTTGAATTATCCTCCAACTGAGGACTTGAGATAGCCTTTTTGATCCCGTAATCAATGAATGCTTTATTCATTTCGTAAAAAAAGAGGGCGGCAACGCCTTTTCCTTGGTAATCGGGATGCACCCCGAGAAGGTACATGTCGATGATCTCGTTTTTCCGGATTGCCCTGAGCAAATGGTACCAGCCAAACGGGAACAAACGGCCGCTGGATTTCTGGAGTGCATAGGTAAGGTTTGGCAGGGAGATCCCGAACCCGACAATGTCGTCGTGCTGATCCACCACAAAGGAGATGAACTCAGGCCGTATGAAACCAAAATACTGCCTGGTATAAGCTTCCATCTGCTCTTCGGTCAAGGCCGCGTACCCGTAAAGTTCATCGAAAGCCACATTAAGCATCCGGAACATCTTCCGGGCGTAAGGAAGTAACTCTCTCTTTTTCTTGGTCTTTACCACCCGTACGTTGTAACGTTGCTCAACAAGAGATTTTGTTTTTTCAAATTTTTCAGGGATTTGCGGGATATCAAATTCATACTGGACCCAATCAGCAGCCCGGATAAAACCCATCTGTTCCAGGTGAACGGGATAATAGGAGTGGTTATAGATGGAGGTCATGATGGCCAGTTGATCAAATCCTTCAATCAGCATCCCTTCGTTGTCCATATCTGAAAATCCAAGCGGGCCATGGATGCCGGTCATCCCCTTCTCCTTTCCCCATTCAGCGATAACTTCAATGAGGGCCCTGGAGACTTCCGGATCGTCCACGAAGTCAATCCAGCCGAAACGCACCAGTTTCTCTTTCCAGCGTTGGTTCGCTTTATGATTGATCAGCCCGGCGATCCTTCCTACCGGCTTGTGATCCCGGTATGCGATCCAGTATTCAGCCTCACAATGGGCAAATGCAGGATTTTTGTCTTTGCGCAGGGTTCGGATCTCATCCATCCTCAATGGTGGACACCAGTAAGGATTTCCCTTGTATAAAGAGAACTGAAAATCGATAAATCGCTTCAACTCCCGATGGGTTTTCACCTTTTTTAACTCAAGTGCCATGACGGATTAATTTAACGTTAGGGAATGATCCCGAGTTTTTTTCCGGATCGCCGGAAAGCGTCCAGGGCTGAGTCGATTTGCTCCATCGTATGAGTAGCCATCAGGGAGAAACGGATCAGGGCCGCCTCCTTGCTAACAGCCGGGGAGATCACCGGATTGACAAAGATTCCTTCATCCAGCAGCATCCGTGTCAGCATCAATGTTTTCATGGTGTCTCTCACAAAGATCGGGATGATGGGAGTCACTGTTTGACCGATATCAAATCCAAGGTTTTTAAATTGATTGATGGCATAGTGGGTAAGGGACCAGAGGTTCCTTATCCGTTCAGGCTCCTGCCGGATGACTTCCAGTGCAGCCAGTACGGAAGCAGCCGATGCAGGCGTGATACTGGCAGAGAAGATCAGGGAACGGGAGTGGTGCTTGATGTAGTTGATGGTATCCTTATCGCTGGCGATAAAACCTCCTATGGAAGCAAGGGATTTGGAGAAGGTGCCCATGATCAGATCCACCCGGTCGGTAAGTCCAAAATGCGAAGCGGTACCCTCCCCATGTTTACCCAGTATCCCGATCGAATGGGCATCATCAACCATTACTGTGGCATTGTATAACTCAGCCAGGCGAACGATCTCCGGAAGATCCGCGATATCCCCATCCATGCTGAATACCCCATCCACCACGATGAGTTTAATCCGTCCGGGCTTGCATTGCTTCAACATCCTTTCCAGGGAGGTCATATTGTTGTGCTTGAACTTCAACACCCTGGCAAAAGAGAGCCGGGAAGCTTCAATGATGGAGGCATGGTTCAATTCGTCGATAAGGATGTAATCATGCCTTGATGCCACAGTGGGGATCACACCGATATTCACCTGAAATCCTGTACTGTATACCAGCGATGCCTCTTTCCCAACGAATTCGGCCAGTTGTCTTTCCAGTTCGATATGGATGTCGAGCGTGCCGTTGAGGAACCTTGAGCCGGCACACCCTGTACCGTATTTCTCAATGGCTGCAACCGATGCCGCCTTGATCCGGGGATGGGTAGTGAGCCCCAGGTAGCTGTTGGATCCAAACATGAGCACCGGCTTCCCGCCCATCGATACCACCGTCTCCTGCTCTGAATCGATCACCCTGAAGAAGGGGTAGAGCCCCATTTTTTCAGCCTTCTGTGGCTCGGTGTAAAGAGATGTCTTTTGTTGCAAAAGTCTCATAGAAGCGAGATTAATATCTTCAAAAATGGATAGTTAATAAATAAAAATTTCCCTTAATGGTGCTGATGGTGGTCAGCGAACTCTTTCCCTGCCTTCAAAGCGCGGAGGTTCAGGTCAATTGTCTTGTCGCCTTTGGTTGTGAAAATCGCCCGGATGGCATCTTCAAGTATCTCATACTCCATTCCCAGAAACGGGGTGGCAGCGCCAAGAATCACGATGTTGGCAGCCTTCACCGATCCTGCCTCTTTGGCCATGGTATCTGCATCCAGGAGAAGATGTTGAGGGATGGCCCGAACGGCATCCAGCACCTCTTCGATGTCAGGATAGTTCGGAATATTGTTTAACGGCTTCGAGCTGGAGATCAGCCATCCTTGCCTGGAGAGATAAGGTAAGTAACGAAGGGATTCCAGTGGTTCAACAGCTATGATCAGGTCCGCTTTCCCAAAAGGAATCAGGTCGGAGGCAATCTCTTCATGAGAGATCCGGAGGTTCGACATCACATCGCCACCGCGCTGACTCATTCCATGAACCTCAGACTGCTTCAGGAACATCTCCTGTTCCAGAGCAGCATAGCCGATCACAGCGGCAATCGAGAGGATCCCCTGTCCTCCAACCCCGGCTAATATGATATCTTTTTTCATGGATTTGCGGTTTGTTTGTTCTTGAACTTTTCTCTCATTCGTTTATCGATGGCAACTATGCACTCCCGTCGTGGGATGATCACCGATACGCCCTGATAGGCAAGCTCCTCTTCCAGGATCCGGACAAACTCTTCGTGATTCTTCTTCAGGGGACGAACCACGCGGAGATGATCCTCTTCCACCCCCAATCCTTTGCAGATATCTTCAAGCCTTCCCAGAGCCGCCGAATCCTGTCCTCCTGTCATGGCGGTGGTTTCATTGTCGAGGATCAGCACCGTGATGGGCGACTTTTCGTATACAGCATCCAGCAATCCGGTCATGCCCGAGTGGGTAAAGGTTGAGTCACCGATCACTGCTACTGCCGGGATCATCCCTGCATCCGCAGCTCCTTTGGCCATGGTGATGGAGGCTCCCATATCCACGCAGGAGTTGATCGCTTCATAGGGATGCAGCGCCCCGAGGGTATAACAGCCGATATCGGAAAAGACACGTCCTTTGGGAAGAAGCGAGAGCGCCTGGTTAAGTGCGTGGTAGGAGTCGATGTGCGGACAGCCGGAACAAAGCGATGGAGGCCGGCCAACCACCAGATCAGGAATCGGCAATCCAAAGGTATCTTCCATGCCAAGAGCCACAGCCACAATATTGGGATTGAGCTCGCCGTCGCGGGGGATGGTGCCATCGAGACGGCCTTTTACCTTCAACCCGCGACCCAGATAGCCTTTCAGCAGCTCTTCCACCATCGGGTAGCCATCCTCCACTACCAGGATCTCATCACAGGTATCAGCCATCTTTTCGATCAGGTTCCTGGGAAGGGGATACTGACCAATCTTCAGGACAGGGTAAGGGATGTTGCCATCCGGATAGTTCTCCAACAGGTAATTATAGGCCAGGCCACACACCAAGATGCCCATCGATTTATCGGGACCATCAATATACTTGTTGAAGGGCGACTCTTCCGACTCTGTAATGAAATGTGGATGGTCGTTAAGCAAACGTTTGTACCGTTTCCGTGCAATGCTGGGAAGAAGCACAAACTGGCGGAGATCTGAAGGTAGATGTGCCTCATTTTGTTTCCGCACCTCTTTTCTGACCACACCTGCACGCGAATGAGCCATGCGGGTGGTGATGCGGAAAAGTACCGGGATGAGGTATTTCTCCGAGAGGTCGAATCCGTAGTGAACCATATCGTAAGCCTCCTGCTGGTTGGAGGGTTCCAGGATCGGCATCATGGCA
>JADHVQ010000025.1 GCA_016783905.1 Bacteroidales bacterium
TGATCTCTTTAAACCCCCTTTTTTACCCCAAACTTTTTGTTTTTTGCGCCATCATGTTGCCAGTTCTTAAAGAACATTGCTGCAAGCGATCCTGAAAAACATCAGTCTTATAGCCATTTTTGCTGCATTTTCACTAACGGTTGGCTATACACATATTGTAGATATTTCTGCCTTAGTTTCATGCTGAAATACCCCGTTTATTGAATTTATTTCGTAAAATCCTGAGATAACACCAGAATATGACCATCTCTTTTTGCCTATGACTTTATTGGTTTTATCTCGGAAATTTACGGGATAAATACAACCCGTTCGTTTAGGAGCCAGACAATAGTCTCTTGCAATCATGATATTCATATCAGAACCCATACCCGATTTTTTACCAATCAAATGTAATTAGTTTTCCTATCATATCAAAATATCGTTAATATTTTTTTATACGTCAAGTTTATCCATCGGATTCACAATCTGATTGAACCCTTTCGTTGTAATATGCGTGTAGATCTCTGTCGTCTTACTGCTTGCATGACCCATCAATGCTTGTATATACCGTAAATCGGTGCCATTCTCCAACAAATGAGTGCCAAAACAATGCCGTAATGTGTGTACGGTAACGGCTTTTGTTATTCCAGCTCTTTGATATGCCGCCGAAACAAGCGAATGCATACTACTTTCACTATATTTCCCGCCTTTCACTCCTTCAAATAACCACTCTTTAGGCTTCTCTTTCTTGATGTACTCACGAAGTACTGGCAACGCTTTCTTCGATAACAACGTGTACCGGTCCTTTTTCCCTTTTGATTGCCGCACAAATACTTGCATCCGCTTACCGTCAATGTCTTTAATCTGTAAATTCAGTACTTCACTTAACCTCAACCCGGATGAATAAGTGATCATAATAATAGCCTTGTGCTTGATGTTACTAACCATTCTGATCACCCGGCTGATCTCTTCTTCATTCAAAACCAGCGGTAATTTCCGCTCCCTCCGCGGCCGCTCAACCAGATAAACCTTACGCTGCCCCCCAAGAACCCGCTCATAGTAAAATTTGATCGCGTTGATCGATTGATTTTGATACGATGGTGATATCTTCCGTTCCATCACCAGGTATTGCAAAAAGGCAATGATCATTTTTTCATCAATCTTTTGAATATCAGCCTTGTGATAGTAATTGATGAATTCTTCAAATAAACTGCAGTAGGTTCGCAAAGTATTTTTACTGTATCGTAACTCTATTAGCTTCCGCCGGTATTCGTCCGGACAACGACGATAATTCACCACATCATAAGTGGATATCCGCCTGACTTTTCCCTCTGCTTTCGGCTCTTCCTCATACAGAACTTCAAGGTTCACAGCCTTGGCCGTTGCCTGAATCTCTGCTAAAAATTTTTCTGAATAAGGAATCGTCCACCATATGATCAGATCACTTATTCGTTCCTTAAAATATTCCGTGATCAAATCCAGATTGCCAGGATAATTGGGGACTATCCAACAAAATTGTTTGCCATCCCAACGACTATACCTGATAGACCTGATGAAATGAATGTCTAACTGGTTCTTCGGTAGTTTGATGATGATCGTCCTGGCCAGAACTTCTACCTGAACCTCGGACTTCTGTTCTTTCTGTTCACTTCCCCCCGGACAGCCATTTTGTGCCTTTTCGGTTGACACTGTAATAGCTGGTTCTTTGTTCGGATATTCCACCCCCGGAAACAGTTGCTTCAACTGCCCGAATACCTCTTTCTTGTATGGAACGTGCCAGGCTTTTATAGCCTTACTCCATCGCGCATCCGGTATCTGCTTGATCTTTAAAACCGTTTCCTGGTTGTAAGGGAATTCCACCCTGATCCGAATCTCCCCGCCAAAAGCAATTTTTGAAACTTTCATATCTCCTCCTTTCATTATGGTTACCTCTGATAAAAGGCAATAACTTCACGAAAAAGGATAAAGTGATTGAAGTTATTCCTCAAAATCACCTGATAATAACATAAAACTACCGGGATACCCCTTAATCCGGTTTCCTGGTAAAAGGTTATACGGAAATCTTACTTTTTAATCACACCGTCCTCTTCCGGATGAAAATCCGGTTGTTGGATTATGGAAGCGCAAAGGGACTGGATGTGCTTAAAAAAAACCCGGAGAGGGGTCATTGGAATTACCGGTTACCGATTGCTGATTAACGATTTGACTTCTTCGTTTTCAATTATCAGTTTTCAATTATCAATTGTCAATTAGTGTTTTTATCTTTGTCTTCCCAAAACAACTACTTATATGAACATCGACGATCTCGAAATGCTGAAGAGCAAGTTTGAAGAGAAGACCTGGTCGGAGACCATCAGCTACGACACCTGGGAGATCCTCAAGGTGATGTCGGAGATGGTGGAGGGATTTGAGAAGCTGACCCGGATCGGTCCCTGTGTCTCCATATTCGGCTCAGCACGCACACTGGATAATCACAAGTATTATAAGCTGACCGAGGAGATAGCCTACCTGCTGACCAAAAGCGGTTACGGTATCATCACGGGAGGAGGACAGGGAATCATGGAGGCGGCCAACAAGGGAGCGCACTTTGCAGGAGGGAAGTCGGTGGGATTAAACATCGCTTTACCGTTCGAACAGAAGCCCAACCCGTTCATCGACAGCAACAAATTGATCACCTTCGATTATTTTTTCATCCGGAAGACGATGTTTATGAAATATTCGATGGGCTTCATCTGTTTGCCCGGAGGATTCGGCACACTCGATGAGATGACAGAAGCCATCACCCTTATCCAGACCAAAAAACTGGCGCCATTCCCTATTATCCTGGTGGTCAGAGATTACTGGGAAGGATTTGTAGATTGGATGAAAAAGGTGTTGCTGGAGGCAAAAAACATATCCCCTGAGGATCTCGACCTCTTTATCCTGGTGGATACGGCCGAAGAAGCCGTCAAGGCCATTAACGAGTTCTACCAGAAATATGCCCTGAAACCAAACTTTTAACTACCTTTGCAGGTTGTAAAACTCCTTCATGCCCAGAAAGAAAACGGAACCCAAGCGTGAATCGGAACCGATCATCCAGGCAATCTTAAAAGGGATGCTTGACAAGAAAGCAAAAGATCCCGTTGTGCTTGACTTCTCAAACCTGAATCACGCTGTGTGCGATGCTTTTGTGATTTGCCACGGTACCTCGCGCACGCAGCTTGAAGCGATAGCAGATGCCGTAATTGTGGAGGTGAAAAAAGAGAGTGGTGACGCTCCCTGGCACAGGGAGGGATTTGAGAACGCGGAATGGATTTTGATTGACTATGTCAGTGTGGTAGTCCACATCTTCCAGGATTCCCGAAGAAACTTCTATAACCTGGAGCAGTTGTGGGGTGACGCCCGGGTCAAGAGGATTGAATCACCCTGACAAAGAAGGTTTTCAACATATGTTAGCAAGACAGAATGGCAGAAAAAGATAAAGATACCAAGAACAAAGGTGGATTTCCACCCAATTTAACTCCTGGGAAGAAGGGAAAACCCAAATTCAGCTTTTACTGGATCTACGCGATCCTGGCTATCATCTTCATTGCAATCCAGTATTTTAACTACACCAGTCCGGTCAAAGAGACCACCTGGCCCCGCCTGGAAGAGATGCTTGAGAAGCAGGATATTGAGAAGATCGTTGTGATCAATAAAGAGAAGGCAGAGATCTACATCAAGAAAGAAAAAGTATTGACCGATACCGCTTACCAGGAGTTCAACAAGAAGGGATTTGGGAGTTCTTCCTCTCAGAATCCCCAGTTTTTCTATCAGATCGGGTCGGAAGATATCTTTAATATGCTCCTGAAGGATACCCGCGACACCCTGATTGCAAGAATGGTACGATCGGATGTACCAGTCTATCAGCTGAACGAATTCAAGAAACAATACCCCTACCCTCCCTCCAATGACACCCGCAAGGATATATTTGGCGATATCCTGGGTTACATCATCCCGATTGCGATCCTGATTGGAGCATGGTTTCTGATCATGCGTTTCATGAGCCGTGGTGGCGGAGGTGCCGGCGGACAGATCTTCAACATCGGGAAATCGAAGGCGCAGCTTTTTGACAAAGATACCAGTGTGAACGTAACCTTCAACGATGTGGCCGGCCTTGAAGAGGCCAAAGTGGAGGTAATGGAGATTGTCGACTTTTTGAAGAATCCTGGTAAATACACCCAGCTCGGCGGCAAGATCCCGAAGGGAGCTCTGCTTATAGGACCGCCGGGTACTGGTAAAACCCTGCTGGCCAAAGCGGTTGCAGGTGAAGCAAAGGTTCCGTTCTTCTCTATCTCCGGATCCGATTTCGTGGAGATGTTTGTCGGTGTCGGCGCTTCCCGCGTTCGTGATCTCTTTCGTCAGGCGAAAGAGAAGGCCCCGTGCATCATCTTCATCGATGAGATCGATGCTGTTGGTCGTGCCCGTGGCCGGAACCAGATCACCGGCGCCAACGATGAACGGGAGAACACCCTGAACCAGCTCCTGACTGAGATGGACGGCTTTGCCACCAACGCCGGTGTGATCATCCTGGCGGCCACCAACCGGGCCGATGTCCTGGACCGCGCCCTGATGCGGGCTGGCCGGTTCGACCGCCAGATCTACATTGAACTCCCAGACCTGGGGGAGCGGAAGGCCATTTTCAAGGTTCACCTGAAGCCGCTGAAACTGGATACGGAGGTGGATGTCGATTTCCTGGCCCGTCAGACTCCCGGCTTTTCCGGTGCCGACATCGCCAACGTGTGCAATGAATCTGCCCTGATCGCCGCCCGGAAAGACAAGAAGATTATCCAGAAACAAGACTTCATGGATGCCATCGACCGGATCATCGGTGGGCTGGAAAAGCGAAGCAAGATCATCTCGGCGCATGAGAAGAAGGTTATTGCCTACCACGAATCTGGTCATGCTGCTATCAGCTGGCTGCTGGAACATGCCCATCCACTGGTGAAGGTGTCCATTATTCCGCGCGGCAAAGCCCTGGGAGCTGCCTGGTACCTTCCTGAAGAGCGTCAGCTCACCACCTTTGAACAGATGTATGATGAGATTACCGCTGCTGTTGGGGGTCGGGCATCCGAGGAGGTCTTCTTTGGAAAAGTCTCCACCGGCGCCCTGAACGACCTGGAAAAAGTAACCAAGCAGGCGTATGCCATGGTAGTCTACTTCGGGCTGAACAAAGAGATCGGCAACATCAGCTATTACGACTCCAGCGGGCAGTCGGAATACACTTTTCACAAACCTTACTCGGAGAAGACTGCCGAGGTGATCGACAAAGAGGTCAGGCAGATCGTAGAATCGGCATACAAACGGGCAAAGAAACTCATTTCAAAGCACAAAGAGCTGCTCGAACAACTCGCCAAAGTATTGCTGGAGAAGGAGGTGATCTTCCGGGAAGATCTGGAGCATATCTTCGGGAAACGTCCCTTCGGTAAGGAGGAGGAGAAACTCCTTCCCATCAGTCTCCAGGCTGTGACTAAACCTAAACCGAAACGAATTTCCAGGAAACCCAAAGTAAAAGAGGACCCAACCAGTCATTCAGACATAACCGATAAGCCCCCTTCAAAGAGTCCGAAAAACGAAAAACCTGCTGGTTCAACACCCACGCCATAATCGCAATTTCCTGCAATGGAAGAGAGCACATCACGGGAGAAGATCCTGAAAAAGATCCGGAATGCATTGATCGAGAAAAGCGACCCCCCTTTCCCAATCCTGGACCAGGAATCGGATGTTTATCCTGAGATGACCGACACCCTGGATGTAACCTTTGCCCAGGCGCTGGTAAGCATGGCCGGAAAGTTTGTTTACAGCGAAAGTGAGGATGAATTCCTGGGGGTATTGAAATCTTTTATCCTGGAGAAGGATTGGCCTCTGCTTTATTGCCTGGATCCTCTCCTCCAGAGCAATCTGAAGGAGGCCGGCATCCCGTTTGAATCAGATCCGGCCAGGATCACGGAAGCACGGATCGGGATCACCCGTTGTGAATCCCTGATTGCCAGGTTCGGGAGTATCATGGTATCATCAAAACTCAATCCGGGAAGGAAGATTGTGGTTTTTCCGGAAATTCATGTAGTGGTTGGATTTACATCGCAACTGGTTCCAGGATTGAAGCAGGCCTATAAACTGCTCCGGAAGAAATACGGAGATGATTTCCCCTCTATGGTCTCCCTGATCACAGGTCCCAGCCGGACAGCCGACATTGAAAAAACCCTGGTGATGGGCGCACACGGCCCAAGGGAATTATATGTATTCCTGATTGAAGACATCACCCATGCCAGCGCCTGAGCAAAACCGGGAACGGTGGGTGTGTTTATTCGCCTCCAAGATCCGCTACAAAGCAGAGATCCTCAAGGGATTACTGGAGGAGAGCGATATTCCAGCCGTGATCATCAATAAACAGGACTCGGCCTATCTGTTTGGAGATATTGAAGTGTATGTAAATCTGGATCATGTGCTGCGGGCACAGCAGATCCTGAAACAGTTTCTGGGGGATGAGTAATTTCTGGGCACGAACCATTACGGGACTCTCGATGGTCTTTGTGCTGCTGGCGGCTATGGCTATCAGCTACTGGCTTCTGGCAGGGCTCTTTTTCGTGATTACGATCTTCGGATTGTGGGAGTTTTATTCCCTGCTAACCACGGAAACGATCCGTCCGCAACGAATATACGGTACTATTGGCGGCGCCCTGCTTTACCTCATAATCACCAGCATGTTTTGGTTTGAACTTCCTGTTACCACCAACAACCAACCCTTTATCCCGGTGTTGATAGCGATTCCACTCTTATTTTTTCCTTTCGTTCTGGAGATATACAGAAAACAACCTCAACCACTGATCAACATAGCCATCACCATTACCGGCTTCCTTTACATTGCCTTGCCCCTTGCTCTGCTAAACCTGATGAACGGAGAGGATGTTGTCCGCTTCTGGCAGTTCCCGGTCATTCTTGCAGGATTCTTTATCCTCACCTGGTTTTACGATACCGGCGCTTACCTGTATGGGAAACAGTTTGGCAAACATAAATTTTTTGAACGGATCTCCCCGAAGAAGACATGGGAAGGAACCATTGCAGGTGTGATAGTGGCGCTTCTGACAGCTGTTGGATTGCATTATCTTGCCCCGGAGATCTCCCTGGCCGACTGGCTGGCCATTGCCCTCCTGATCATTCTCTTCGGTACCTTTGGCGATCTGGCCGAATCACTCTTCAAACGCAGTCTGAGCATCAAAGATTCAGGGTCCATTCTGCCCGGACATGGGGGCATCCTGGATCGTTTTGATACCATCTTAATCTCCGTTCCTTTTGTATTTTTGTATCTCGTTTTACGCAACCTGATCTGATCCAATGACCCTGCACCGCGAAGGATATAAGACCATCTTCATTGTGTTCCTTTTTGTAGCAGTAGTATTGCTGACACTGAACCACATTTTTCCGGAACAAACCTGGTTCCATTATTTTTTATATGCGCTGGGGTTATGGTTTTTCCTGATGATCGTTCGTTTTTTTCGCTCCCCCGTGCGGGAGGTAAACGAAGGCGGAAAGGTCATTATCTCTCCGGCCGACGGGAAGGTGGTGGTGATTGAGCGGACCATCGAACCAGAGTTTTTCAAGGAGGAGCGCATCCAGGTGTCGATCTTCATGTCGGCCCGGAACGTCCATGTCAACTGGTTCCCAATTTCCGGAAATATTACCTATTACCATTATCACCCCGGAAAACATATGGTGGCATTCAGCCCGAAGGCCTCCCTGGAGAATGAACGGACCACCACGGTTATTGAAACGGAAGATGGTAAAGAGATCCTGATCAGGCAGATCGCGGGTGCCATAGCACGCCGTGTGAAGTGTTATCCGGTGGTCGGGGAGCCGGTAATCCAGGGTGACGAACTGGGATTTATCAAATTCGGGTCCCGTGTGGACCTGCTCTTACCTGTTGATACCGAAATCGATATCAAGGTTGGTCAGACGGTGGTTGGAAAACAGACCGTGATCGGGCACCTGACCTGATTATTCAGCGATTACCCATCTATCGCTCTTCCCAGGAAGGCATTGAACGGGTGCATCGCTTCGAAGACCTTCCATGCAAATTCAGGGAATGTGGGTGCAGAAAGTTGTTTTTCTGACAGATAGCATGATACGGTGAAGTGTTTGTTCTTCAGGATCTCAATGTCCGGGAAGTCTGCGGGAAACTCTTTCGGTGGCTTTTTCAGCTTGTCCATCTCATCCAATCCTTTTGCATATCGCTTTAGCTCTTTGCCTTCCAGGATTGCCTTAAACTCATCCATATTGTAAAAGATCTCCTGCCGGATCTTTTTCAGTTTCTCGGGATCAGGCATATAAACACCGGCAGCCAGGAATGACTCACCGGGCTGAATGTGGATGTAATATCCAGGGCCACAGCTTTTTCTTCCTGTTTTCGTGATCCAAGCCCCGAAATTGTTTTTATATGGCGCCTTATCCTTGGAGAAGCGGATATCCCGGAAGATCCGGAACATGCATTCTTTGGCGGTTATAAATTTCACGGAAGGGTCAAACCTGGCCACTCCAGGGATCAAGGTGTTCACCAGTTTTTCCACTTCAAGTTTCGCTTCATCGTACCACCCTTTATTGGCATGAAACCATTCGCGGGTGTTGTTTTGTTCCAGTTCTTTGAGGAACGATAATACCAGTTCTGTCATATAATGCATGTTTCTTACAAAAGTAAAAGATCTGACAGAAGAAAAAAAACTCTGGATCGAGGTATAACCTTTTCCCCCTTTTCCGGATTAATGGGAAATCGAAAACATGAAGTGGATTTGTATCGGGTTGATCGCTCTTTCCCAGGCGGTCAGTGCATCTGGATCGGGAGGAGCATTTCTCCCCGGTGGGAGGGCAGCAGCCATGGGAAGGGGTGCTGTTGCCCTGCCAGGGATCTGGTCGGTATCCACCAACCAGGCCGGCATGATCTGGCAGGATGGGTGGCAAGCTGGATTGTTTGCTGAAAACCGGTTCCTTATGAAGGAGCTTTGTTTTGAAGCGCTGGCTTTATCCTGGTCGGGAAAGCCCGGTGCTTTCGGGCTGGTACTCTCCTACCATGGGTTCCAGCTTTACAATGAGTTCAAAGCCGGGATCGCCTATGCCCGGAAGTTTGGGAAGCGCTTTAGCGCTGGAGTGCAGCTCACCTATTTCCGGGTCCAGGTTGCCGAAGGGTATGGTTCTAAGGGAATGGTCTCCTGCGAGATCGGGTTCATGTACAGACCTGATCGTGCCTGGACGATTGGTTTGCAGGTCTGTAATCCCATCCCGATTAAACTCACCAGTCATCCCGATGAACAATTGCCACTGCTTTTTCGCCTTGGCGCCAGTTACAACCTGTCAGGAAAAGTGCTGATCCTGCTGGAGGGAGAGAAGGACCTGGAGCATCCGCTGGTTGCGAAGACAGGTTTGGAGGTGCGTTTGGCTAAACCGGTGTATGGCAGGATTGGTGTGCTCATGGGTCCGTTTATGGTAACAGGGGGTATCGGGGTGACCCTGGGGCGGATGGTAGTGGATTTCGCGACCGGGTATCATATGGTGCTGGGATTTTCACCGGCGATTTCGATCGGGTATTCTTTTAACAAATAAAGAGATGAACCAGAAGATTGTATGGTTATTCTTGATTGGCCTCATGTTTAATACTTTCGGATTAGCTCAAATAGATAGCATTGCCGGAATTGAAGAATTGTTGGTAGATTTTTTAGAATCCTCTGATCTGGAGCCTGATGAAGATGAGATATTCCAATACCTCTCTAGCCACCAAAAAATCAACCTCAACCGGCTTGATCCAGGGGACCTCTCAAAGATCCCATTCCTTACTCCATTACAAACCAGGAATCTGACAGAATATCTCAATAAATATGGAGAAGTATTTTCCATGTATGAGCTCCAGGCCATTGAGGGATTCGATTCCGCTCTTATTCAGCGATTGCTTCCCTTTCTAGAGATAGGCCAACCACCGGTCCGGATCCGCATGACACCCGGGAATCTCATCAGGCAGGGCCGGCATGAGGTGGTTTTCCGGTATCAACAGGTGATGCAGCGACAGGCCGGATACAGGATAGATGATTCTATCCGTGCGACGGAACCGGAGAGCTATTACCTGGGGAGTCCTCAGCGATACTATTTCAGGTACCGGTATTCGTTTGCAGACCGGCTGGTAATTGGATTCTCCGGTGACAAAGATGCCGGGGAGGAGTTTTTCCGGGGGAGTCAGCCATGGGGAATGGATTTCTGCTCTGGTTTTATCTCGGTACAGAATCTTCGCTGGCTGAAACAGCTGACCGTGGGGAATTTCAGGGCCTCCTTCGGACAGGGACTGAGCCTGGGAGGAAGCTCGTTCGGGTCGTCGGTCAGTTTCGGAAGTGCCATGAGGTACAACGCAGGTTTCACTCCTTCGCAATCGGCCTGTGAATATGGATATCTGCGGGGTGCAGCTCTGACAATTCAAACGGGCCGGATGGAGTGGTCGGGATTTTTCTCTGCCGTGCGAAAAGATGCCACCATCCTGCAGGGTGACTCCGGGGAAGCGGCTCTCCCTGCTTTCAGTTCCTTTTTTGAAACCGGGTATCACCGCACGTTACCTGAACTTGCCAAAAAGAACCAGGTCAGGGAGCGGATTTCCGGGGGACATGTAAGTTACCGGGGGCGGTTCTTTATCATCGGTCTGACCTGTTTTTATGGCACCTGGAGTGGAGTCCTCCAATCCAAAGAGGAGGTATACAGGAACTTTTCATTGCAGGGAAATCGCTTTGGTGTTCTCGGAATCGATGGTCGCTGCCGGATTGCATTCGCTCAGCTTTTCGGAGAGTTGAGTGTCAGTCTGAACGGAGGGAAAGCCTGGGTAGCCGGGATTTCTGTTGTTCCTCTTTCTGGACTTGACCTGCTGCTGATCTGCCGGAGCTATCAGCCTGATTTCCAAAACCCTTTTTCAACAGCGATCTCACAGAACAGCGTGACGGCAAATGAGCAGGGGCTTTTCATAAGGCTGCAAGCTCAGCTTATTCCAAAAACCACTATCAGCGGATACATTGATCTCTTCCGCTTCCCCTGGCTACGCTACCAGGTCAATGGCCCCTCTGGCGGTATGGAGGCCGGCCTGCTCGGACATTACCAGGTATCCCCTTTCTGGTCTCTCTCGTTACGGTATAGCCTGAAGCGAGCTGAAATAAACAGCTGTTTGTCCGGAGGGAACACCACACCTCTGACCGAAGAGAGGAGAAGTAACCTGAAAGTGGAGTGCCACATTACAGCCAGCCCCACAGTGTCCTTAAGGAGCTGTCTTGCGTTGCGGAACTATCGGACCAAGGATCAAACAAGAGAGACAGGGTATCTCGCCAGTCAGGAATTTATATACAAGAGAGCGGGTGTGTTCCGGGGAGTACAGATGAAATATATCCTTTTCGATATTCCCTATTATAACGCCAGGATCTATACCTATGAACCGGATGTGCTCTACAGCTGGTCGTCGCCAGCCTGTTACGGAAGGGGCATCCGATGTGTATTGATGGTTCAGGCAGAGACGGCCCGGAGGGTAGAGTTCTGGGGCTGGGTGGGGATCACGAAATACCTGGATCGTACCAACATCGGGAGTGGTTTGGAACTGATCAACGGAAGTCTGAAGTCGGAAGTGAAAGTGCAGTTGCGGATTAAGTTGTAAACGAGGATTTTAATCCTTTTTTTCCATCTTATCCAGTTTATCCATCCCCTGGATTTTCATTTTGCCGGATAGTTTAGAGACAGTCGCCATGTCGATTCGGCCGACCAGACTCAGGACGGTTACCTCTCCTTTCTCTTCTGCCAGCATCACCAGCTCCAGGATCTTTCCTTTCTCGTCCTGTTTAGTCAGGAATCTGATGTTGTTTCCATTCTCTTTGATCACCATTAATTCGGGGAAAGAGGAGGAGGGAAAGAGGGCGTTGAACTCTTTATACAAGGCTTTGGCTTTTTCAGGATCTTCTTTATTTTCAAACGTGATGACTTTGAGGCCATCGAGCTGCTCCATCATCTTCTGCATTTCCTTGACCCCTTCTGTACCTTCCCCTTCGATCTCCACATTCATGATCATCTGGAAAAGTTCTTTGGTGACGTTCACGGAGGTGAATCCTTCTTTTCCGGCGTATTTTTCATATAACTTCTCTACCGGACTTTTGTACTGTGCCATGCTTATCAACGGCATTACCATGAACATGAGTAATGCTGCTTTAATTGTTATTGTTTTCATCGGATTTGGAATTTTTGGACGGTTATTTTAGGGTTCGTCCGGGATTTATACTTATGGGTTGATATTGTTCAAGTTGATTGAATTTATTCATTTCATCCAGGCCGGTCCGGAAACTCTGAAGTTGCTGCGCCCGGTTGAGGCCGGTATTGAAAGTTTCGAGTTGTTGCATCTGATCGAGACCGATATTGAATTTGGAACTCACCAGGTAGAGGGCCTTCCTGGTTTCCGTATAGGCGAGCTGAGGATCTGTGATGGTTCCATAGGGCTGTGAAGGGGAGAAGATTCCCAAACGGAATAGGGTAACCAGACCGGCAATCAGAATGATACTGGTAGCCAGTGAGAGCGTGAGGACGAGGCGCTTTATGGGTGGATTCATAGAGACAGTACGACCATTTCCGAGCTTATCCTGCAGGGATGTTTCGAATTCAGGTGAGGGTGTTGTTTTTGCCTCCACCGAGACGAATCCGAAGATTGGTTTGTGCTCCAGAAGGTGAGCGGGGACTTCATCTCCTTCGAAGTACTCCTTCAGAAGATGTTCTTCCCGGAGGGAGGT
This sequence comes from Bacteroidales bacterium, assembly GCA_016783905.1. Lineage (GTDB taxonomy): Bacteria > Bacteroidota > Bacteroidia > Bacteroidales > FEN-979 > QYOJ01. The sequence goes on from JADHVQ010000025.1 coordinate 12,777, forward strand.
CTCCCCTTCGTAATACTTTGCCAGTAATGCTTCAATTTCTTTGGTAGTCATATATCCTGGATGTTGTTATCAATTCCCGTATGCGTTTCCGTGCCCGTGAGAGGTTCACACGAATTGCGTTTTCATTCATCTCCATGATCTCTGCAATCGACTCAAAATCGTACCCTTCTATATCTCTTAGCTGCATGATCATCTGTTGTTGCTGTGGCAGGGACTTCATAGCTTGTCTTACCTTGTACATCTCTTCGGAGTAATCTTTTTTTTGTTCTTCCGGCAGGTTTTCCATAAACCGGCGGTGGTCATCGATCGGATCAACCGGATACCGTTTGGTTTTGATCTTATCCAGGCACATATTCTTGGTTGTGATCATAGCCAGTGCCTCCACGCTTCTGTATTCATCCAGTTTATCTCGTCGGACCCACAATTTGATAAAAACCTCCTGAACAATATCTTCTGCCTCTTCAGGACGTTCCAGGTATCGTTTAGCGAACCTGAACAGTTTATTCTTCAGCGGGATAACCTTGGATGTAAATTCCTGGAGATTCATGCGAGGTGGAGACGATGCTCACTAAAAAATATTACACCGTGTGTTAAAATTATCTAAAAATCTACCAATGAGACAACCGGCCATTGCCGGTATACAAAAATGTTTATTTTTGCAGAGCCCTTTACAAAAGTTGATAAAGTATTCACAAACACCATTATTATTATGTTTAAAGGACATCCAAAAGGACTTTACGTAGCCTTCTTCGCCAACATGGGTGAACGGTTCGGGTTTTACACTATGATGGCGATCCTGGTATTGTTTCTCCAGGCCAGGTACGGACTTCCTGCCGATCAGGCCGGTATTATTTACGCCATTTTCTATTTTTTGATTTATGGATTGGCCCTGTTGGGAGGATTCATTGCCGACAGAACCCAGAACTACAAGGGGACCATCATGATTGGTCAGATTGTGATGTTTCTGGGATATGCGCTACTTGTTATTCCCGGGATGGGGTTGACTTTCACTGTCATTGGTCTCTTCACCATTGCATTCGGTAATGGTTTGTTTAAAGGGAATCTCCAGGCATTGGTTGGCCAGATGTATGATAATGAGAAATATGGAAAACTCAGAGACTCCGCATTCAGCGTATTTTACATGGGTATTAACATCGGAGCATTTTTTGCTCCCAGTGCAGCCCGGGCGATCCGTACCTGGTGGCTGAAGACCAATGGATTGGCTTACGATCCCGATCTCCCGTCACTTTGTCACCGGCTTATTGACGGCAATCTTGTTGAAACGGGAACCATGCAGACGTTGGCTGATAAAGTTACCCTGTCGGGGCAGTCGGTTACAGATCTTTCGCAGTTTGCCCATGATTATATCCATGTATTCTCCACGGGTTATAATTATGCATTTGGAATCGCTGCCCTGGCGATGGTGGTTTCATTGATCATCTACCTCGGGTTCAAGAAACACTTACCTGACCGCAAAAAGATGGTGGAGAAAGATGCTTCCATCATCAAAATGCCCTGGGATCAGGAGAAGAAAAGACTTATTGCGCTTGGGCTTGTGTTCCTTGTCGTAATTTTCTTCTGGATGTCGTTCCATCAGAACGGACTCACCCTGACGCTGTTTGCACGAGATTATACAGATAAGGAGGTAGGTCCGCTTACATTTATTTTCTTCTATCTCCCTGCATTGCTCTCATTGATTGGGATTATCATAGGTGTCGTTATGCTTGTCCGAAAAAAGATCAAAGCGATCATGCGGGTGGTTGGAGCCATTCTCATTGTTGCAGGCGGTTTTCTTCTCTGGTATTTCTACAGCGGGTTTGGCCCGGAAAGTACCATTGAACCTGAAACCTTCCAACAGTTCAATCCCATCCTTATCGTATTCCTGACTCCGATCGTCGTAGGCATTTTCGCCTGGCAGCGTAAACGGAACCGGGAGCCATCAACCCCCCGGAAAATCGGTATGGGTATGGTCCTGGCGGCATCCGGATTTATATTGATGATGATTGCTTCCTATAGCCTGGTATCACCGGCTGACCTGGCAGGTAATCCTTCTCCTGACCGCGTGTCTCCCTATTGGCTGATGGGGACCTATTTCGTGTTAACTGTAGCTGAATTATACCTTAGCCCGATGGGATTATCTTTTGTTTCAAAGGTTTCTCCACCCCGGTTCCAGGGTCTCATGCAGGGAGGTTGGCTCGCTGCAACAGCCCTTGGAAATGCCTTACTATTTGTGGGCAGTTCCCTATGGGTCAAGCTGGAGGTCTGGCAGGTATGGATGGTATTTGTAATCTGCTGTCTGCTCTCCGCCGCTTTCATCTTCTCCATCATGAAGCGACTGGAAGCAGCGACGAAGTAACATATTTCCTTTACCAAGAAAACGGCATGGGGTGGGGGGGGATCCTGTGCCGTTTTTTTTTATCTTTAGGCTTTGAGGAGATGGTGAACTGGTGAGGTAGCGAGAAGCGAATTAGCGCGGTAGCGAAAATGCGAAAGAGATAAAATCGAAAATCGAATTAATCGGAGATCATAATTGTATTCCTGGGGTCATAACCGGCGTTTTAATTCCTATACTGAATACATCCGGAGTATATTTGGCGGGCGGGTGCAGAAGGTAGTGGTGGATGCGGGTTTTACCTGTCCTAACCGCGACGGCACCAAAGGCACCGGAGGGTGTACTTATTGCAACAATGATGCCTTCAATCCCTCTTATTGCAACCCCATTGAGCCGGTTCATACCCAGATTGCCAAAGGGATCGATTTTCACTCGGTCCGTTACCGCCGGGCAAAAAAGTTCCTGGTCTATTTTCAACCATATAGCAATACCTATGCACCTTTGTCGCGGTTGAAGGTGTTGTATGAAGAGGCTCTCGCATACCCGGATGTGGTGGGTCTGGTGCTCGGAACCCGGCCCGATTGTGTAGATGAGGAGAAACTTCACTACCTGGCTAAAATATCGGAGAGCCATTTTGTCCAGGTGGAATATGGAGTGGAGTCGTGTTCCGATAAAACCCTCCAACGGATCAATCGTGGACATGATTTTGAGACCAGTCAACAAGTCATTCAACGAACCCATGAACTGGGAATCCATACGGGTGCTCATTTCATTTTCGGTTTACCGGGGGAGAATCTGGATGAGATGATAGCTGAAGCTAATATCATTTCGCGCATGCCGATCGACACGGTCAAGTTCCATCAGCTTCAGGTAGTCAGGGGAACCCGAATGGAACTGGAGTACATGGCTGATCCCTCCCAGTTTCACCAGTTCAGCCTGGAGGAGTACATCGACTTCATCATCCGGTTTCTGGAACGGCTCTCACCAGACATCGTGGTGGAACGTTTTGCGGGAGAGGTTCCTCCGCAACTACTCCATCACCTGAGCTGGGATCTGATCCGATATGACGAAGTGCTCAAGCGCATTGAGAAAGAGCTAGAGCGAAGGGAAACGTATCAAGGCTCAAGGTTCAAGACTCAAGATTCAAGATAAAAGCAAGGCATGGCAAGGATTCAGTAATCTAGCCATCCAGTAATCGTTGAATGATATCTTCGACCGTGATTCCTTCTGCTTCGGCTTTGTAGTTCCTGACGATCCGGTGGCGAAGGACGGCGGTAGTTACGGCCTGGACATCTTCGATATCAGGGGAGTATTTTCCGCTAAGGATAGCATGGCATTTTGCACCGATGATCAGGTATTGGGAAGCACGTGGGCCGGCGCCCCAGGTGAGGTATTCGGTAGTCCAGTCAATGGCATGGGAAGTTCGTGGCCGTGTTTTTGTCACCAGTGATACCGCGTAGTTATAGACATTATCGGGCACCGGAATCTTCCGGACCAGGTTCTGAAAATAGAGGATCTCCTCCGCCAAAAGTACAACTTCAGGGGAGACGGTTTTCTCTGTGGTGGTGCTCTGAACAATCCGGATCTCCTCTTCAAATGATGGGTAGTCAAGCCAGATGTTGAACATAAAGCGGTCGAGCTGAGCTTCCGGCAAGGGATAGGTGCCCTCCTGTTCTATGGGATTCTGAGTAGCCAGAACAAAGAACGGTTCTTCCAGTCGATACGAGTTTCCTGCAACGGTGACGGCTTTCTCCTGCATCGCTTCCAGCAGGGCCGACTGGGTTTTGGGCGGAGTTCTGTTGATCTCATCTGCGAGGATGATATTGGCGAAGACCGGTCCTTTGATGAACCGGAAATGCCGCGACTCATCCAGGATCTCTGTGCCGATGATATCGGAGGGCATCAGGTCGGGTGTAAACTGGATCCGGCTATAGGATAATCCCAGTGCTTTTGAGAGTGTGTTGACCATCAAGGTTTTGGCAAGGCCAGGAACACCCACCAGTAAACAGTGTCCTTTACAAAAAATGGAGATCAGCAGGTTCTTGACCACCTCATCCTGTCCGACAATTACTTTGGCAATCTCCTGTTTCAGCAGGGAATATTTCCCGACCAGGGCATCAACTGCTTCCACATCCGACGAGTAGTTCATAATGAGTGTTTGTTCAATGTTTCCGGAAAGTTATTTAATCCATTGCCTTTCGAAGGTACAATCCCTATATGGCTGCATGATCTCGATGTAGGACTCATCTGCCTTCTTATCGATCCATTTCTCAATGACTCCCAGTTTCTTCTTATCGAGTGTCCATTGCTGGATGCGGGCATAGTCCTCCTCCAGGTTAGCATAGTGGGGAACAGATCGCGATTTCAGGTAGTAGATACGAAAGTGACGTTTTCCTCTTTCTTCCCATTTTACGGGTGAGGATATCTCTCCTTCTTTCAACTTATCTATGACAAAAAAGATCTTGGGATCCACCTGGTCAATCTCAAATTTCGTATTGCCACTAACTGGATTGATCAACATACCCCCATTGTTTTTGGTAGGGTCGTCAGAATATTTTATCACTGCGTGATCAAACGAGATCTCCTTCGACTGGATCATATCTGCAATGCTGTCCAGGAAGAGCTTTGCGTTGTTCAGTTCAATCGGCGAGACCTTCGGTTGTACCAGGATATGCCGGACATTGATAAAATCCCCTCTTCGTTCGATCATCTGGATCAGGTGAAATCCATCTTCCGTCTCCACAATATCGGATACCTCATCCGGTTTCAGTTTGAATGCGGCAGCCTCAAACTGCGAACGCATATCACCCCGTTGAAACATTCCGAGCTCCCCGCCTTGCTTGGCTGATCCGGGGTCTTCAGAATAGAGGATGGCCAAGGTGGCAAAATCATCTCCTTTGGTGATCCGTTCCTTGAACCCGGCCAGCAATTCTTTGGCGGCTGCCCGTTCAGCATCTCCTACTGCCGGCTCCCTGGTGATGATGCCAATTTCCACCTCCGCGTCAATCTCAGGGATACTATCCTTGTGGATTTTCCGGAAGTAAGCTTTCACTTCTGCAGGGGTTACCACGACTTTTTCAGTGATTTTCTGCTGTTCCTGCTCTACCATCATCTGTTCCTTGATCACATCCCGCATATCGGCCTTGATCTCGAGTAAGCTTTTATGATAATACTCTTCCAGTCGCTCCGGAGATCCTGCCTGGGAAATGAAATAGCGCATCCGCCGGTCCATCTCATTCTCCACCTGGGATTCGGTAACCGTGATGCTATCGACTTCAGCCTGGTGAAAAAGCAGTTTCATGAACAGCATGTTCTCAAATATCTGGCACTTGACCCGTTGCGGGCTGCCGGTGATGTTTCCCTGTGCTCTATACTGCAGGTATTGCGACTCCACGTCGGATTTCAGGATCATATGTCCTCCAACGATCGCTACAATTCCATCAATGATGGAGTCCTGTGCCGTGGTCTGGATCTGAAACAGCGCCATGATCAGGAAAAGAACAATAAAGCGGGATCGTTTCATGTGGATTCGTTTTAGGATAACTCGCTTAATAGATTTCTATTGTGTTCTCCTGAAGTGCTTCGTTATAAACATCCTGCCGCATCGTGTTGAGCAGGTTCATCTTCCGTTTGTTAAGGATGATGCTTTTGACGCGTATACGTTCATACTGCAAAGGGGAAATATCTTCCTTTATCTTGAAATCCAGGAATTTTACCAGGTAGAGGTAGAGAGAATCCTGTATCTCGAAAGATCGCCGGTACCGGAGAAATTCCTCCTGGTTGTATGTGCGAACCGGGATCTCTTTCATCACATCGTCAAAGATGAGCCATGTTTCATCATCGAGAAAATACTGCGCGGAGTGCTTGTCACACAGGTCGGCCAGCCTCTCCTTATCATCAGGATCATCCGAGTAAAAAAACCGTTGGATCTGTCTGATCTGTTTCGACTCTGATGGAATCTTCACATAAGATAACCTAACGATGTTGTTTTTAAGCAGGAAATTCTTCTGGTTTTCCAAATAATATGACTCTATCTCAGCATCAGATACAACAGTATCAAGGCGTTGAGCGACCAACATGTTCTCATAAGCAAATAGAACCAGGGAGTTACGGTAATCCTCCAGCTCTTTAGAGAAATTCAGCTGATCTTCTGTCAGGTTCTTTTCCGCCTGATGAATCAGGATTTTCTTTTTGATCCAGCCATCAATGTAATTTCTGGTCAGGTTCAGACTATCTGCGGCAGAAGTTCCCGGGGCAACCAGATCGGTGAGATCCGATTCAAAGAGGTAATCATCATCCACCCTGGCCACCTGTCTGTCTCCCTCTTTATGTAAGTAGGAACAGGATGCAAGAAGCAACAGGAAGACTATCAGACTGTTTTTCAATGGTTATTTGATTTTGGCAAAGACCTCTTTACGAACTACAACCGGGTATTTCTTCTTCAGGTCTTTGATCCATTGAGCCTCCAGGAAGTTCTGATAATCGGCGGTGATGAGTCCACGGGCTTCATTCAACTCTTTCTGTTCGGGCTGCAACACTTCCCGGATATTCACAAACACCACACCATCATCTGTCTTCACCTCTTCCGATATCCCGGTTTCCCAGGCAATTTTCTCAATCACAGGATGATCCTTCCTGGAGAATTTACCACTCTGAATGGTTAATACCTTCAGCGTATCCGTATTGATCTCCTTTAAAATGTCATCATCGGATAAGCCGGTGGAGAGGAAATTTCTAACGGTTACTGCGACTTCAGGATTCTTTGCGGTATAGATACTTGCATCAATCCGCTCTCCCCACATATAATTTGATTTGTTATTGTGGTAGAAGGTTTTCAGACCGCTGGTATCTTTCACTGCTTTTGACCATACATTTTTATCAGTCAGGTCAAAGAGGAGTATTCCATCGCGGTATTCGTTCATCAGGGCTTTGAATTCAGGATATTTCTTCTCCAGGTTCCGGTTTTCGACCATCAGGAGTTTCTCCTGCATAAAATCCTTATACTGTTTATTCACATAGAACTGAATGTTCTGTTTTTCACCCTTCTTCTGTTTGGATTCCAGGCAGGTAGCAAAATCCTGCTGGGTGGTCACCTGGTCCCCGATTTCAAATAGCGGTTTATTCAAATCTGCGGCCAGTTTGGCGTTCCATTTACCCATGAAAATGCTATCGGTTACCACGGTATAAAACTCCTCCTTTGCCGGAAGGTACTGTTTGAGTCCATATTCATCAATGATTTTCCGGATGACCACATCTCTTCCCCATTGCGACCTGCTGTCTTTGATCACTTTCTGCTTCAACTCTCCCTTGATCTCGTTAAAGGGGGCCACCCTTTCACGTTCTTCCAGCCTGATCAAATGCCAGCCGTAGGAAGTCAGGATCGGTTTCGTATAGTCTCCGACCTCATTCAGCTGATAGATTGCCTCGATAAACTCGGGGACCATTTTGTTCACGCCAAACTTGGGGAGGGTACCTCCACGGGCTGCCGAACCTTTATCATCTGAATATAGTTTTACCAGTGAGTCCCATCGGACACCGTTCTGAAGCATGACATAAATGCTGTCGATTTTTTGCTGAACGTTCAATGAGTCTTCAGCCGTTGCCCCTTTTGGAATTACCTTGTAGAGATGAGCTACCGTCACTTTACCCATGGCAGGTTGTTCCTTGGTTACCTTGATCAGGTGATACCCATATTCTGAACGGATGGGTTGAGACACCTGGTTTTCCGGGGTGCCGTAGGCCGCCGATTCGAAAGGATAGACATAATCGAATGCAGTAAAATAGCCAAGGTCACCCTTGTTTCCTTTGATAAAGGGATGCTGGGCGTTAGCTTCCCGGTCTCGTGCCGATGGATCTTCGGAGAGCTCAAATGCAAGGGCTTCAAAATTAGCGCCATTGACCAGTTGTTGCCGGATTCCATTGATCTTCTTCCAGGCTGCAAGTGTATCTTCGGGAAGGGCATCCGGACTTACACGAACAAAAATGTGGCTTGCTCTGATGTCCTGTTTCGAACGGTCGAAAGCCTCCTGAACAAGCTCATCAATGGTAGCTCCATCAATGAAATAGGGCTTTGCCAGTTGTTCCCGGTATCCAGCCAGTTCGGTTTTAAAAGAGGTAACTGTATCCAGTCCCAAATCTTCAGCCTCCCGAACCTTCAGCTTGAAATTGATAAAAAGGTCGAGATACTCGTTGAGTGCATCCTGGTCGATGGGTTGGTTCTTCACATTGTTTTTCTGGTAGATTGACATGAACTCCTCTACCGTGACGTCTTTCCCGGCAATCGTCATCAACACTTCATCGTTACTGACCTGAGCCCGGGTTCCACTAACCAGGCCTGTGAAAGTCAATAAAAAGAGTAAGCGGAATGTAATACGTTTCATCACTTCTTTAGAATTTAGTTACGAACTTTATTAACGATACTTATCAGGAAAAATTTTACCTGCTATAGTTTGGCGCTTCACTGATGATTTTCACATCGTGAGGATGACCCTCGATGACTCCTGCCGATGTGATCTTGATGAAGCGGGCTTTTTGTAACTCTTCGATCGTGCTGGAGCCAGTATACCCCATCCCGGAGCGCAATCCGCCTACCATCTGGTAGATTACCTCGGAGAGAGAGCCCTTGAAGGGGACCCGGCCCACAATCCCTTCCGGGACCAGTTTCTTGATATCGTCTTCCACATCCTGGAAATAGCGGTCTTTGGATCCCTGCTGCATGGCTTCAATGGAGCCCATTCCACGATACGTTTTGTATTTCCTCCCTTCAAAAATGGTGGTACCTCCCGGGGACTCTTCCACGCCGGCAAAGAGTGAACCTGCCATAATGGAGTGAGCGCCGGCTGCAATGGCCTTCACGATGTCTCCGGTATACCGGATTCCGCCATCGGCGATCACGGGGATCCCAGAGCCTTCTAAAACTTTCGCCACTATGTTTATCGCTGAGAGCTGTGGGATGCCAATCCCGGCAATGACCCGTGTGGTACAAATGGAGCCAGGTCCTATGCCTACCTTCAGGCCGTCGACATCGAGTTTCGCCAGGTCCCTGGCTGCTTCCGCTGTACCTATGTTTCCCACGATCAGATCGATATCAGGAAAGGCTTTCCGCACTCGTTTAGCCATCTCCATCACCCCTTTTGTGTGTCCGTGAGCCGTATCGATCACGATGGCGTCAACACTTTCGCGAACCAGCGCTTCAATCCGTTTCAGGGTATCGGAGGTAATTCCGACAGCCGCTGCCACCTTCAAACGTCCCAGGTTGTCCTTGCTGGCATTGGGACGTGCCTTCACTTTGATGATGTCCTTGTATGTGATCAGCCCGATTAGCTTGTTATTTTTATCCACTACCGGCAACTTCTCGATCTTATATTGCTGGAGGATCGCCTCTGCTTTCTCAAAATCGGTAAATTCCGAAATGGTTATTACCTCCCGGGTCATTACCTCGGCAACAGGTCTCACCGGGTCCCGCTCAAATCGCAGGTCACGGTTGGTCACAATCCCGACCAAAACCTTGTTCTCACTGATCACCGGGATCCCTCCAATGCTATGCTCTTTCATAATGGCGAGGGCATCGCCCACCAGGGCATTCTCAGCCAGTGTCACGGGATCGAGGATCATGCCATTTTCTGCACGCTTCACTTTGCGGACCTGCAGTGCCTGCGCCGCGATCGACATGTTCTTATGCAATACCCCGATGCCACCCTCCTGTGCCATGGCAATCGCCATGGGAGCTTCCGTAACGGTATCCATGGCAGCTGACACAATGGGAATGTTGATGGAAATACGGCGGGAAAGCAGGGTAGTTACGTCGACGTCTCTCGGAAGAACTTTTGAGTAAGCAGGCACCAGAAGGACGTCATCGTAAGTCAATCCTTCTCCCTGAAATTTATCTGGATCCAGTAACATTTGTGATCTCCTTTTTGGAGTGCAAATTTACGAAATTATTTGAAATGATTATATGTTCCCGCGTACGAATATGTTTGATCATTTCCCGATATTTGCGGCTATAATCCTCCGGAAGTTCTGGAGGGAGCTTTTGCAAACAATTAAAGATCCATATTTAACCAGCGAATCTATGGAGATGATAAACAAACTGTTTGTCTGTATCGCTTTTCTTTGCCCGGGGCTCCTTTCCGGGCAGATGCTCCCTGATACAACCATCCTGCAACTCAAAGCTCCTGCATCTTTTCAAGCCTCTTTTATTACCACAAAAGGGACATTTGTGATGGAAGCAAGCCGAAGTTGGTCACCAGAAGGTGTGGACCGGGTGTATCAGTTGCTTCAGACCCATTTTTATGACAGCAACTGTTTGTTCAGGGTTCAGAAGGGATATGTGGTTCAGTTCGGGATTTCAGATCATCCGGATGTCAACCGGTTCTGGGAAGACCATCCCATTCCGGATGAACCGGTCAGGCAGTGCAATCTGCAGGGAGTCATTTCCTATGCACGGGACGGACCCGACACCAGGAGCGTACAACTTTTTATTAATCTCAGCGATAATTATAAGCTGGATACCATTGATTATAACGGGTTACGGGGTTTCCCTCCCATTGGCAGAATCATTTCAGGGTACGAGGTTGTGGAACAACTTTATGGTGGATATGGCTTTGAGCCGGCGAATCATCAGGATTCTGTGATGATATACGGAAACAGATATTTCGAAACAAACTTCCCCGGATTGGATTACATCGTGACCGCAAGGTTATCAGAATATATTTAGTTTTTCAAATATGTAACATTAAACCTGACCATCATGAATACGAAAATTTTCCTTTCGCTCCTTCTTGGATTTCTCGTTTCCTGCTCCTATGCTCAACATTCCAAAGCTGTGACCGATCCTGCTGTGGCAGATCAATTGGAGATGACGTTCCATCCGCTGAAATCTGAGTTACAATCACAACCTCTATCCGGAGAGATCAACGCCGGACAACTGGCGACTGAATGGCACAAACAGTTGATCTCGTTTGACAAGAAACATACCTTGCCGCCGGAGATCATGGCCGAAAAACTGCGTAAAACACAGGAAAAACTCTCCCAATCCCACGGAATCTTTCCTGATGAGAATCAACTCAAGGGAGTGACCGACCAACCTACGATAGGTGCCAGTTTTGAAGGGAACTGGTTTGACCAGACTACTCCTCCCGACAACTCCATGGCCATATCTAACGGGGGGTATATCGTGAGTGTAACCAACTCGCATGTCGAGTATTTTGATATGAGCGGAACCCGGTTATTCACATCATCTTTTTATGACTTATTCGGGGATCCTTCATTTACTGCTCTGTTATATGATCCCGTGGTACTTTACGATTCCCAGGCTGATCGCTTCTTCATGGTGGTGCTCCACGGATCAAATTCTTCTATTTCAAAGGTGGTTACCTGTTTCTCAAAAAGTAACGATCCACAGGATGGATGGTGGTTTTACAAACTCACCGGTGATCCATTGGGCAGCAGCAACTGGTTTGACTATCCTAAGATCGGATTCTCAAACAATGAGGTGTACGTAACCGGGAATCTTTTCACCGATGATGATCAGTTCTCGCAGGCAGTGCTTTACCAGATCACGAAATCAGGTGGTTATGCGGGAGGAAACCTGGAATGGCAGTATTGGTCTAATATCTCTGAATCTCCATTTACACTTGTCCCGGCATCCTACGGCCAGCAGGGAGGGTATGGACCGGGTATCTACCTGGTGAGCACCCATGGGACGAATGGCGGCAGCGATTACATAAGGCTCTTCGACCTGACCAACGATATCTCAGGGAATCCGGAACTGAAAGCTTACTCCATTAATGCCAACTTCGACCTGGCCGGAGATGCTCCCCAACCGGAGACCACCATCGTGCTTGATAACGGGGATAACAGGGCACTCAGTGCATTTTACCTGAATGATATCGTCCATCTTGTTTTTCATTCAGAATACGAGAATGCATACAACGGCTTGAATTACAACAGGCTAACCGTTCCCACCCTAACCAACTGGAGTTCCAAATTTGGTTTGGATGGGTATGATTATTCCTATCCTTCGGTAGCTTCTTTTGGTGCCACCACAACAGATAAATCTGTTATGATCTGTTTCCTGCGAGTGAGTGAGGCAATTTATCCCCAGATACGGGTTGTCTATGTAGACAATGCCGGCACCTGGTCAAATTCGACCCTGGTGAAAGAGGGGACTACATACGTGGATGTGTATGCCAGTCAAGGAGTGGCCCGCTGGGGAGATTACTCCGGTATTTCGAGAAAACACAATGCATCGAAACCTGACGTCTGGTTGAGTGGCGGATTTGGCTCATTCCGTCTGGATGAACATGCCTTTGACACCTGGATTGCCCAGATTAATGGAGTATCCATCGGAATCGCTGAACCAGCTGATGCTCATCCTGTTCGGATCTATCCCAATCCGGTATATGACATAATGCAAGTGGAGTTTTCGCTTGAAGGGAGGTCCAATATAGAGATAGCCGTGTTGGATCAACAAGGGAAAGTGGTAAAAATATTGCTTCAGGACACCGCTCCGGGTGGCCGGAATGCCTTCTCCTTTAACAAAGGGGTTCTTTCCGGCGGCATCTATTTCCTAAAAGTTTCCTCATCTAACAACATCATCCGTTATGAGAAATTTATTGTACAATAGTCTGCTTGTTCTTTCGGTTTTCCTGATCATCTCCTGTTCTTACAGCAATCAGGCAAACTCTGAAACTGCAGCTGTAGATACAACTGCGCTTAGCTCACCAGATACGACCCTGACTGTGACTGTGGATACGACCCTGGTTGTGACAGGGGAACCAGTCCATTCATTGGCTGCCAGAGGAGATTCTGTTGCGGCTCAGTCGACCCGGGTAGAATCAACCGAACCCGGGACCACATCCAAACATCCAGGAGCTATCAAGAATCCAGGGCCTGATCAGGCTCAGACCGATAGCATTAAGAAGGCGAAGACGAAAGGCAAAAAGAAGAACTAAATGTTTCCGGAGAATTCCGTTTTGACAGTAATATACCCCGGATAGCTAAGCGGAGATCCGCTGACCAGGATGTACGGCTTAAGTTTTACCTTAAAACGGGTGGGTTCCCCTCCGGAGCCTGCCAGGTTCATCGCGAAATTCAGGATAGCTTCGGCCGACTTTCCTTGGAGTACCTGTTTCAAATCCACAGTCATCTGCATAGGGATTGATGCTGTGCCGTTATTTGGCGGGATAGAGACCGGCTGGTTGAAGGTCCCGGAGGTCATCTGGATATCATCGATATATATGATGTAATCGAGGCTGTTTAGTCCGGCAGTCGTAGCATTCGGATTCTTTGCATCAATGTTGAGTTGAAACGTCAACGGAAAGGTCGGTTTGGTCAGCGCCACCATCAACTTCTGGGCATCCGACCAGGTAAGATCTTTGACATTGCTGATGTGATCCATATCGATTCCTGCCAGCATGATATTGGTCACCGATTGAATCCGGAAATCGCAATTGATCAGGTTAACTACCCGGGAGGCCTGGTTGACCACGTCGCAACGAGGAAAGAGAGAAGCAATGAGTATGGTTATCAGAAAAAACAGAGCTCTTTTCATGGGAGGAGATTTTATGGTTAGTAAACCAACCATTCCTCTGGTATCATTTGTTTCGGGAGATCCAGGCTCCTGACGTAGACCTTCAGTTCATCACTCCCGGTCTTCTCAAAAAATGTTACCCTGATCGGGTGGAATCCCGCAGTGAGACCAATTGATCCATCTTTCTGGCGAAGGCCATGCAATCCGTCATTATCCACCACAAGTTTTCTCCCGATGTACAGACGGCTTCCGTCGTCGGATTCGGTATAGAAAGTGTAGAGCGAACGTTTCGGAATCAGGATATAACCCGAGTAGACAAAACCAAAGCGCTCCTGTTCGTTCCTGGGATCAAAGGTAAAGTAGGGTAAATGGCCGCTCTTGACAGGAGTCAACTTAGAGAAATCAGGAAGGGAATCCCACTCCCCTTCGAAATACTGATAGCGGATGCCGGGCGTTGGATTTTCCACATTTTTAGGCGCTAACGGCAGCAACATGGTAAAGGAGCGGGTAGCCGTGCCACTAACCGGCTTCCCATCCCGGAAACAGCGGGCTTTAACGGTAACAGCTCCACGGATCTCAAGTGGTTCCCTGTATAAGAATGAGGTATCAACCGGATCGGTACCGTCTCCTGTAAACCGGATCTCTACGTTAGGCCGGTCAGAAACCAGTTCCAATTTCATCAGGTCGACAAAGAGGTCGTTGTTGGCAACAATATCCGGCGCGTTGGTAATGTCGAGGGGACCAAGCAGGGTCAGTTTGACCACCGGGCTCAATTTTTCAGGAGCTTTTTTGGGAAGAAGCACAAGAATTTTATCATCCTCCCGGCTTATGATGAGTTTTTTCTCCGGTTCTGCCAGCAGGAGAGCTTGAAGAGGCTCATTCAAACATCCGTCAACTACCAGTCTGCCATCAGCAGGCCAGTCGAAGAGATGCAGGTAGAGTGTTACCGTATCCTGCGATTCTTTCATGGTACAGCAACCCCAGGGTGTAGATGTGAATGGGCTGGCTACAGTGCCGTAGATAGACTCTCCGTTCACCGTCATCCATTTCCCAATCTTCTTAAGACGGGAAACAACCTGTTTCGGGAATGTCCCTTTGCCGGTTGGCCCCACGTTGAGCAGATAGTTTCCTCCTTTGGAGGCGATATCTGTAAGCATCCGGATCAATTCCTGTGCCGACTTATAATTCGTACTTGCATTGTTATATCCCCAGTGGTCATTCATGGTCATACAGGTCTCCCAGTCGCGGCGCGGCAGGTAATCGGGGTGATGCCAGTCCATGATGGAGTAATAGAAGCAAAGTTTCAGGCCGTACTTCCTGCAGGCAACTGCCAGTTCCTTCATCACATCACGCCCAAACGGGGTCTCAATGATGTTGAACCCGGTTTGCTTCGTATCGAACATGCAGAAACCATCATGATGCTTGGAGGTGATGACAATGTATTTCATCCCTGCATCTTTGGCCGTTCTCACCCATTCGTCGGCATTGAATTTTACCGGGTTGAACCGGGTCTGGAACCGGTCGTAGGTTTCGAGCGGGATCCTTGCCGAGTGACGGATCCATTCACCATAATCCGTTTTCCCATCCCACTCACCGGCAGGTATCGCGTAAAGCCCCCAGTGAATAAACATCCCGAACCGGGCTTCACGCCACCAGGCCATGCGGGCATCACGCTCCGTTTTGCTTTCCGGTTGGGCGGAAAGTGGCAAATGAACTAATAAGCATGCAAGTTGGAATAAAAGAAAGATACGCCTCATCGGAAGAATTTTTTTTGAGGCGGTAAAAGTAGAAAATATTTATCATTCACTATGCTTAATCGGGCACAGCGATGAGATAGACCGTTTCCCTATCCGAGAAACCCGGATCGGGCGTACATCTGCCAAGGGCTGTTGTCTTTTTCCCCGATTTCGTCATTTTCCAGATCGTTGGCTGGCCTGCATCAGTATCAGGAGACGGCGGAATTTCGCCATTCTGTGTTAACTGATCAATGAATGCATCCAAAATTTCAGTGTCAAGGTTGATGTTGTTCTTGACGAAAGACCGGTGAAAAGGTACTAAATAAATGGTAAGATCTGCCATACTTGTACTGTTTATGTTATTATTCAGGGTACTAAAAATACGAATTATTTCCCTGCGAACAATCTTTTTCGTATCAATTTCATTAAAAACAAAAAAAAAACTACTTTTGATTAGGCCTTGAACCAATATTCACATTATGTTGAGTACACGAAGAATCCTCTTCCCTGGTATCGTTATCCTCTCCTTTTTCTTCTCCATCCGGGGAGTTTCCCAAGAGAT
>JADHVQ010000105.1 GCA_016783905.1 Bacteroidales bacterium
GGGAAGGACCTGAACCGCCTCGACCGCTTCATAAGCAGCATTGATCCCATTTACAAAACCCCCATTCTCTTTAAAAAGTACCTTTCTGTAAATGCGGAGATCATCGGATTTAACGTCGATCCTTTGTTTAATAATTGCCTGGATGCCCTGACCATCCTCGACCTCTTTGAGGTTCCTTACGATATTATTGAAGGTCTCTCCAAAGAGATCAATGATCAATCACTGTTAGACAGATTTCGAAAATAATTCCACCAAACTCATTGGGGAATAACAAGAAGACTATACTTACTTCACGATCGTCAGCTCATCAATGATATTCGTTGCATTGGCGAATTTATCGATGATGAAGAGCACATAGCGGATGTCCACATTAATGCAGCGTTGCAGGTTATCCTCAAACAGGATATCCCCGCTCATCGCTTCCCAGTTTCCGTCAAATGCCAGGCCGATCAGCTGGCCGTCGCCGTTGATTACCGGACTGCCGGAGTTTCCACCGGTGATGTCGTTGGTGGTGAGGAAGCAGACAACAAGTTCACCATTTTCTCCGTAAGGACCATAGTCTTTGGCCTCGTAAAGCGCTTTCAGTTTCTCATCCACGATAAATTCGTCGTTGGTGGGATCTTCTTTTTCCATCACCCCCTCCAGGGTAGTGATGTAGTCGTAATGAACTGCATCAGCCGGGAAATAGTCGAGCACCTTCCCATAGGTGAAACGCAGGGTGGAGTTGGCATCCGGGTAAAACATCTTATCGGGGAACATGTCCCTTAACCCGTCAATAAACAAACGGTTACCGCGGGAGAGTCCTGTCCTGGCTTCCCCGTATGCTCCGGCATATTTACCTGAAGCCTCCTGTATGGATTGAGCAGTCAACCACCCAAGATCTTTTTTGAAGACCTTTAGAGAGGGTTTGTCCAGAAATGCGTTTGCGTTTTCTGCGGTGGCAAACACACTGGTGCTGTAAACCTTGTCGGCAAAGGCAGCGAAATCGTTGTTGAAATCTTTTTCAATGGTGGCGTAAATGGAGGGAAGATCTTCTTTTTTTACCTTCTTCGCATAGAGTTTAAGCATCTCTCCGAACGTATTTTTCTCAATCTCAAAATCCCACTCCTTAAAATGGGAGGTCACCAGCGGTCGCAGGTTCTTGATCGTCTCTTCTATTGCGGCTTTGTTCTTTTTCTCAAGCTGATCTTTCAGGCCTGAAAATCCATTGGCAAAGCCAACAATATCCAATCCGCTTCCGGCAAACCGGGAATAGTAAAAAGGAACACTCACTTTTGCCAGGTTCTCATATCCCTCCTTCAGCTCAGTAAGAATGTAGCCATATTTCTCTGTTCGCATGGAGTTATCATTGACCCATTTGGTAAAATCAGCTTCCAGCGCCTGCTTTTTCTGGATCACTTTGTTCTTCCGCAACATCCTGGTTTGTCCGATGAAATTTTTCCAGGTGTTGGAAAGGCCGGCATAATTCTCGGAGTATGCAATCCGGGCTGTTTTATCCACATCCATCCGGGCTTTCATCACCTCCATCTGTTTCCCGAATACATCAATGATCACCGGATAGAAATCGTTCAGATTGTACTCAATACCATAGGAGGTCATGTAACGGCTGGTACTTCCGGGATATCCCCAGATCATGGCGAAATCATTTTTCTTCACACCAGCCAGGCTGATTGGCAGATGGTAGTTGGGTTTCAGGGGCACATTCGTCTCTGAAAAATTGGCCGGAGCATTGGCACTATCAGCATAGATCCTGAAGATGGTGAAATCACCGGTATGGCGGGGCCACATCCAGTTGTCGGTATCGCCTCCGAATTTTCCGATGGAAGAGGGAGGAGCACCTACAAGGCGGACATCTTTATAGGTCTTAAAGACAAACAGGTAGTATTCGTTTCCACTGTAAAAGGAGCTGACCCTGCACTCGTATTTCCCATCTTCGGAGGCCCGGTCGCTGATACGGCCTGAGATCTCCCTGACCTTCCTGCCCCGGTCAGACTCAGACAAGGAATCGGGTAGGAAAGGAATGATGGAATCGGTTACGTTTTCAATCCTGACCAGAAATGAGGCGTTCATTCTCTCGTTTGGAAGCTCTTCATCCATGGACCGGGCCCAGAAGCCATCGGTCAGGTAGTCGTGTTCGGGGGTGCTGTGGTTTTGTACAGCACTATATCCGCAATGGTGATTGGTAAAGATCAGGCCTTTGTCGGAAACCACTTCAGCGGTACAGAAAAAGCCTCCGCCAGCCGGACTCCCGGAGGAGAGGCCGACGATAGCGTCTTTTAGACTGGATTGATTCACACTGTAGATCTCTTCAGGGGTCAGGTGCAGTCCCATTTTCTGCATGTCGACGTAATTCAGCCGTTCAATCAGAATGGGAAGCCACATGCCTTCATCCGGCGGATTTCCCGCCTGCATTTTTTTCCCGGGAAGGAGCAGGAAAATCACGCCTGCCAGCATCAGGAAAAGAAATAATGGTCGGTTTGTCGTCATAATCTCAGTAATTTAATGAATGAGGAGACAATATTACATACAATTTTCTGAACAGGGAATTTTTTTAGATGAAAGAGCCGGACACAAATCCAATCTGATCTCTCTTTCCAAAGTGGAAATGATTGAAGGAAACCAGGTCAGGATCGGAGACAAATTCGTCCCCATCGGATCAAACTATAAAATGGAGTTTGAAAAACTTGTGAAAGCAGAATAAATCTGTTTCTACTCTTTGATCTCCGGTTCAGGCTTCGGCTCCTCACTAATAACCGGTTTCAACACTTTCAACACGAATCCGAAATAGATCATCAGGATGCCAAAAATGATGGCAAAAGCGCCCAATATTTTTAACACGATCCCGGCAGTTGTTATCGGGTCAATAAAGAGTAAAACGCCTAAAACGATTGTCAGCAAACCGTTAAAAAGCAAGATGTTTTTATTGGCCATTTTCTCTTTGATGTTGATCAGGATAGCCAGTTGAGCAATCCCCAGAATGATTGCCCATACCCCAATAATGATCAGGAAGAATTTCAGGGAAAATGAAGGAAACAACACCATGATCAACCCGATCACCAGCGTAAGGATGGATTCAAATAAAAGCATTCCGGCATGTTTGTTTTTTCTGATATTCCGGATGGCTGCAAACAACAGGAATGCGCCGATAATAAGAATAGCGATCCCGATATAGATCATGAATACCTGAATCTGGTCTTTGTCAAAGAAGAGCAGAAAGATACCGAAGAGAATTGCGATAATCCCGTTGATGATCAGAAACCACCAGTTTTTTTTACTTGTTTGTTCCATGAATGATTTTTTAATGGGTTAATTGTCCATTGAGTAATGAAATTCCGTAGAAATACTCTGAGATCGAACTCCCGATTACAAAAAGTCCGATCACCAGGAAAAGGATTCCGGCAATCCGGTTGATCCAGAGTTTCACCTGTGGACTGATAGCCGTCCGGATTTTATTAGCCATCACAGCCTTCAGGATATCGGTCAACAGCACCATCAGCAGGGTGCCGGCAAAGAAAAAAGCAACTTTGGTATTATTTCCTCCGTAACTGGAGTTGATGGCAACCACGGAGGTGATCCAGAAAAACCAGATAGAGGGATTTGCCAGGTTAAGAAAGTACCCCTTGAAATAATAGGTGAAAAATCCCCCCCGATTGAACTTCAGTTCCCGGATCGCTTCCACTGTATCGGTTTCGGGGACTTTCCTGATCAGGGACCCGATACCGAACAACAACAGGATGCATCCCCCGATGATACCAAGTACCAGGTGGCTTTTTGGGTTGCCAAGGATCTGCGACGCCCCGAAATAGCTGCCCATAACGATGGTCATATCACTCGAAAAAATACCCAGAGCCAGGTATACCCCATGCCATACGCCGTACTTGATACTGGTCTGGATCAACGCGATCATGGCCGGACCAATGATGATGGCCACAGTCAGTCCCAGAAAGAACCCTTCAACTAATGGTCGAATCATGGATACAATGTTACAAAAAAATAACTATTTTCGTACGACAGCGTGGAATAATGAAATCATTACGGAATGTGATTTCCTGGGCCCTTGGAGTGATCATCATATCGGGAGTTGTGATTGTCGGAGGTTTCTTCTTATTCAGCATCCTCACAGAATATCAGCCAGCCCCGGTAGAACCCGTTCAGGTTAGCGGAGCGACTGCTTTCCCGGTCGATTCAGCTTCCATGTTCTCTTTGATTACCTGGAACATTGGCTATGGAGGTCTGGGGAGAGAGATGGATTTCTTCTATGACGGCGGAAAAAGGGTGAGGCCTGAGAAATCCTATTTTCAGCAATCCTGCGCGGGGATTAACCGCTTTTTCCAGGAGCATGACAGCGTTGACTTCTTCCTGCTCCAGGAGGTGGACAGAAATTCAAAGCGAAGCCATTACCTGGATGAGGTTACATGGCTTGAAACCAGCCTTCCCGATTTTTGCATCTCCTTTGCTCCAAACTACGATTGCCGGTTCGTGCCTGTTCCTGTGAGACGACCCATGGGGCGTGTGACCTCCGGACTGGTTACCTGCTCCAGGTACCAACCAGTAACAGTGAATCGCCATGGTTTTGACAAGCATGTCCCATGGCCGAACCGGCTCTTTTACCTGAAGCGGTGTTTCATGGCATCTCGTTACGCCCTGCCGGATGGCCATCAGCTGGTGTTGGTCAACATTCACAACTCTGCTTATGATACGGGTGGTGTCCTCCGGGTGCGGGAGATGGAGATGATCCGGAAGTTCATGCTCGCCGAATATGAAGCAGGAAATTACCTGGTAGCCGGGGGAGACTGGAATGCGAACCCACCAGGATTTGCTCCGGAAGAGATCTTAACCGGCGATCGGGTCAAACAAGATGAATTTATAGGCTTGCACACATTTTTCCCCGACTGGGAGTTTGCCTTTGACCCGCTATATCCCACCAACAGGAATGTAGACAGTGCATATAAACATGGCACCACACCGGTTACCATCATCGATTTTTACCTGGTCTCTCCAAACATCAAAGTGCTTGACGTACATACCTTCTCTACCGGGTTTGAGGAATCCGACCATCAGCCGGTCTATTTGCAAATTGTTTTACGCCCTTCGGTATGATCATACAAGTACCTTCCCCGATGACGTTGAGCGAGCTGCTCCTCAAAGAGTTCAGGCATGCCTCCCGGACGACGGTTAAAAAAATGATCGCCCATGGGAACGTAAAGGTAAATGGGAGGATGAACACCAATCCGGCCACGCGTGTGACCCCGGAAGATACAGTTGAGTACACGAAACAGGTCATTAACCTTAACAGGATGAAGCCTCCTTATTCCATCATATTTGAAGATGATTACCTGTTGGTTGCAGAGAAGCCTGCCGGATTGCTCACAGTTGGAGACCGTGGCCAGGGAGGAACCTCATTCTATAAAGAGTTGCTGGAATATGTGAAGGAGAATACAGAGGGAAAGGAGAGACTCTATGTGGTGCACAGGCTCGACCGAGAAGTTTCGGGATTGCTGGTATTTGCAAAAACTGAAAAAATACAGCAGCAACTGAAGAACGACTGGAATCATACCCGGAAGTTATATTACGCACTGGTGGAGGGTTTTCCTGAAAAGGAAAAAGGAACTATTCGTAGCTGGTTGGAAGAGGGCAAAGAGCAGAAGGTTTTCTCTGGCAGGGAATCGGAACATTCAAAGCTGGCTATCACACATTACAGGATCATGGATAAGAGCCCTGATTATACACTATTGGAGGTTGAACTTGAAACAGGGCGTAAACACCAGATACGGGCTCATCTGTCGGAAATGGGATGTCCGGTAGTGGGTGACAGAAAGTATGGTGCCGATGATCGTTTCGAGAGACGGATCCGGCTGCATGCGTATTACCTCTCCATAAAACATCCAATTACCGGAGCTCCGCTGGAGTTTAAAAGTAAAATGCCTAAAGGGTTTCTGGTCCTGAAGCCGGAACACGAGAAGTACAAATAAATCCGCGTTGACGCATTGCTTCAAACACTAGAATAGCGGCTGATGAAGAGACGTTAAGGGAATCGACCTTCCCTTGCATCGGTATTTTGATACGGGCATCAACTGCAGACAACCAGGTTTCAGAGAGACCAAACGCTTCAGACCCCATGATAATGGCTACCGGAACCGTGAAATCCACTTCATGGTACCAGGTGTTCCCGGTTAGGGCTGCTGCAAACATCCTGATCCCTTTTTCCTTCAACCAGGCGATCGTATCTGTGGATGATGCCGAAACCACCTGCGTCGTAAACAAAGTTCCCAGACTAGCGCGAATGGTATTGGGATGGAAGAGATCTGTTTGCGGATCACACAGGATAATGGCGGAGATGCCTGCTGCATCTGCTGTTCTGAGAATTGCTCCGAGGTTTCCCGGCTTTTCCACCGATTCCAGCACCAGAACAACAGGCTGTTCAGGCATCAGCAAGTCGGAAAGCCCCTTTGGCGCCGTCTTCGCACAGGCGATCACCCCACCGCTGTCTTTGCGATAGGCAAGCCGGTTAAACACCTCAACGGAGATTTCAGTCACTGTACAGGAAATTTGCTCCTGCGGAAACAGTTCAAGGAACTGCTGAAGAGGTAGAATGGAGGAACAATATAAGAGCGTGGTCAATCGATATCCCGCCTTCATGGCCAGGGAGATCTCCCGGGTACCCTCTATCACTGTCAGGCTCGTTTTCCTTCTCTCCCTTGATTTCTCCCGTAGGAGAAGAAGCTGTTTGATCAACGGATTCTGTAGACTGGTGATGACCTTATTCATAAATGATCGAACGGGATTTGATAACAAACTTAATTATTTTTTCCAGTTTTTGTCAGAATGATCATTTTTATTTATACATTTGCGTATTCAAATACCTAAATAGGATTATGTCAAAGATCTTTTCACTTTCGGAAGCCTCTTCCATAGCCATCCACAGTATGGTTCTCATTGCCAGGGCCAAAGATGGAATCAATGTAGTGAAGATCGCAGAGGTTACCGGATTCTCCAAAAACCATATTGCCAAAGTCCTTCAACGGCTTGTGAAAAGCGATCTGTTAAAATCGATGCGTGGTCCATCCGGAGGGTTTTTTCTGAAAAGAAAGCCGAAAGAGTACTCCTTGCTGGAAGTGTATGAGGCGATTGAAGGCCCCCTTGAAGAGACGGATTGCCCGTTAGCTTACGAGGTTTGTAATTATGATCAGTGCATCATGGGGACGGTGATCAACAAAATGACGGGTGAGTTTAAAAAATTTCTGAAAGAGCAAACGTTAGATAAATATCT
>JADHVQ010000026.1 GCA_016783905.1 Bacteroidales bacterium
TCATAGATTTGTTGCTGGTGCTCGCCCGAAACAACTTTATCTTCGCTTGAAACAACGTACTCGTCAATGTTGGTGTTGATCCGCTTGACCTTGTATGGGGTAAGAAACCCATCGTTTATGCCCTGTTTCAGCGAATACTGGTATACAGGCTCTCCGAAATAGCGGTACGTGTCAACGTTATCATTGCGTTTTGGCGTTGCGGTCATCCCCAATTGCACCGCACTTCCAAAGTAGTCCAGAATTTCCCGCCATGAACCCTCCTCGTTTGCCGAACCACGGTGGCATTCATCCACGATGACAAGGTCAAAGAAATCAGGCGGGTACTGCTTGTAATACCCGCCAATGTTCTCCTTTTCGGCAATGGCTTGGTAAATGGCGAAAAAGATGTTAGCGTTGGTGGGGACAATGCCGTTTCGTCTCCTTACCTCTTCCCCGTTAATCTTCACCAAATCCTTTTCAAACGGGTTAAAGGTGTTAATGGCTTGGTCTGCAAGCAGGTTCCTGTCGGCAAGAAACAGGACTTTCGGACGGCGGTCAGCACTGTCCAGATTCCATCGTGTCTGGAACAGTTTATAGACTATCTGGTAAGAAATAAATGTCTTTCCTGTACCAGTTGCTAAAGTCAGCAGAACCCTCTTCTTACCGCTTGAAATAGCCTCAAGTGCCTTATCTACGGCAACAATCTGGTAATATCTGGGCAGGTTGGCACCAGAGTTATCTAGGGGCTGAACCAGCAGTTTTTCCTGTTCCGCCGTGGCATTTACCGTTACCCGCCCGAACAAATCATCGGGTGATGGAAAATGGTCAACATAGTCACCCTTCCCGATGCTGGTGTCAAACTCGTAATGTTTAATCCCGTTGGATGAGTAAACAAACCTTACATTCAGGTCATCCGCATAATCAATTGCCTGTTGTAACCCTTCCGTCGGGTGCTTGTCTGAACTCTTTGCCTCAATGATCCCAAGGTTGACGTTACGATGTTTGAGCAGGTAATCCACGAACTTTCTTCGCCCGCGTTGATTGTTCAGAATCTTACGTCCGTCCGTGAAATAATATTCCCGCTGGATGTTTTCAGCTTTCCAGCCACAATCCAGGAGCAGAGGATCAATGAAATTGGCTCTGGTATCGGATTCGGAGTAGGGCATTGAAAATGATCGTGCCTGACAAATGTATTAAAGTTCGAGGAGTCGGCCAAAAAAACACATACAGCTATTCGTTTCAATGGGATCGTTGAAATCCGGAAGATAATTCAAGACCATAGGTTTCATATCAACGAAAAGAAAGTTAGGCAACGGACCAGGCACCGCAGGCAGGTTGTCACCGGCATCAAAGTCAACGCCAAACCCAACCTCGACCGCAAGTACATCCGCAACCTCCGGGCCCTGTTGTTTGATTGGCGGAGCAACGGACTCCAGGAAGCTGTGATTCATCATTTTAGTTTACCAGGGCTCCCTACTTTTGGGCAAGTCGGCCACTTTCTAAGCTCCACCCAGGGAAAGATCAGCTTTGTGGGGTTTGTCAGAGGGAAGGATGAAGAGGGAAGAGGGAAGAAGGACGAGGGACGAGTGACTGCCAACTGTTTAGTTATTCCGTTTCTTTTCCCCTGAACGACAACCGCCAGAGCCAGATAAAAAGGAATGCTGTTGCCACCAATCCCATCCAGTTGACCCAAACCGGCAGTAACCATCCGTCAATCAGCACCTGCACTCCCGTTATAATCCGCAACAAATGAATGATGGCAACCACTCCGAAGATAGCGCCGGTAATACGGAGCCAGAAGTTTTTCGAATTTATATTGAACATATCAGAAGGAATTACGGACTATAAATATAATGCTTTTTCGGGAAAGATGGATTTTAAGCCAGATGTCAGAAGCCAGCCGGCCATTCTGTTTTTCGTGAAGGGAGGATGATGTTTTGGTTATTTAGTCAGATGGGCATATTCACTTTTTTTCAAATGCAGCAAAAAACTAGTTTTAACCCCATTGTTTGGGAAGCAAATAAATTCCGTGGCTTATAATAACGCTTTACTGTTGATGAACTATAACGGTTTTTCAAAAACCCGAAAAGGCAAAAAGCGGATAACCACGTACGTCATCAGCGAACGCAGCAAGATTGTGGAGCACCTCAGGGGTCAGTCCGATGTCTGGGAGCCGTTCGAGAGGCAGGAGACCAATAGATACGCTGAGGCAAGGAGGATTGGACAATCCTTGACTTCAATCCATAAGTCATAGGTATTATGCAAAAAAGTTGGCAAGTCCGCCATTGCTGCCATTCCGTCAATAGCGTGCAAGATTAGAGGTGGTAGGATAGCGGTGCCGTTAAAAAGCATTGGGTTGGCTTGGCGGAAGTTCATACCCTCCTTGAAATCTGACTTGTGCTGATATCAAGAGCTTATTTTTATCAAAAATTTAGTGAAATATTTGCGCCAGATGTTTTGACATTGAATTTTTTATGCTGTAATATAATTCCCGCTCTGCTGATTTTACTATATCCGCTTATTAAGCTGACAATGCCAGTGATAAAGAATCCCGTACTCAAAACAGCAAGCACCGCTCTTGCCTCTTGCTGATCTGGTCTAAACGTTAAAATCAATGTGCCGGTCAAAGCACCAAAAACCTCGCACGCAAATGCCCCCATTAAGTTTTTCCCACCTTTATAAAGCAGAATGCCAGCCATTTCATCATCTGACATCCCTTTGGTGAAAATTCTCTTATGAATAAGCTGTTCATATGCGTATTGATGAATCCAGTAAACGGTATCCCGATTCAATGAGGTTTTATTGCTCTGTGCATCAGGAACCGCAGGTTTTGCTGGCGACGCACCTTCAACCGTATTAATATTCAACAAATCAACCTTGGAATCGATTGCCGTGGGCTTTTGTGCCACCTTCTCCTCTGTGCTGGCATGTGGCACCACTGTAAAGCAAACAAGCCCCACAACAGCATTTCAGTCAGGATTGAAGGAATTGATGTTGCCAAAGTTTAAGGTTGTGACAGAAGGGTTATATCTTTACATATCCGTGTCAATCCCGCTATAATGATCGAATTTCAGTTGTTCACCGGATGTCCGAACGCTGATGACACGCTCGCGAATCTACGGGCTGTGATGGCTGAACTGGGCATTCCTGAACACCAGTTGAAGATATCCGTTGTCCCCGACCTTGAAACAGCCAAACGGTTAAGCTTTCAGGGGTCACCTTCCATCCTGGTGAACGGGGTTGATATATGCACGGGCATGGAGCCAACGGGGTTCAGCTACGGGTGCCGCATCTATAAGTTTGAGGGGCGGCAGACCGGGGTGATTCCGAAGGATTACATCAGGGAGAGATTGGTGGAATATTGATAAAATGGGGTCACAGGATGATGAAGCATCCGATTGTTGTCGGACGCGCCGAACCTCATTAGTTTATCCAGAATTGCAGCGCAATCTGTTTTATTGAAAAGCTGCGAACCTCAACGATGGAAATTTTCTGGAATACTGCAAATTCTGGCATTGGCGGGTTTTTTAACACCAGCATTACCATGATACCCAGTCCGGATAGTTTCTTTTTCATTGCCGTCTTAATGACCCCCTAAATTAGTAAAATTAATCGTCAAGCCCATCAGTAATTATTTTTTCGGGATGGGTGTGTATCTATTATGGCGTTGGGTAAGATGAAATCAGAGACATCATATTGTAAAACAGAGGGTCTCATAGGTGTCTGGTTGAGAAAATTTTGGATTGAAAATATCCATGAAACGGAAATTATCGTACAACCACCTCGTCACTCGCTCCGCTCGTGCCACCCCTCCTTCCAAAAAGGAGGGGAAATTTACTTCGTCGTTCTACGTTTTTAACCGCCATAGAGATAGCGAAGGCAGTCTAACTTGCATTCGTACTTCGTAATTCGTAAATCGTACTTTATCCGGCCTTCGAAAAATTGCCGCTCGTAAAAAAAATAAACACCAGCTACTGCCGGAGCAACCTAGGGACGTGGGGAGAGCTTCAATTTCACTTTGGTTTTTTCCACTAATTACGCAAAAGGGAATTCAGTTTTGTATTGTAATGAAAGAGATAAGCCCTTTTACATTTCTCATTTAGGAATGAGTTGCGAGTCAACGCCTCAATCAATGGTTGTTTTTCAAGGAAAGTTGCACTGAGTTTCATAATCCGGGATTCATTCATGCCAATCCTTCTGCCAAATTCCATAAAATCGGCAAAAGAGACATGTCCCGATTTTTTCTGCGTATCTGACGTGAAACCATCGGAAAACAATCCCTTATCCAGAGCAAAATCAGAATCATCAACATGAATCCTCGTATTTATCAGGTCATAAGAAGGACTCAATAAATAATCCCCTGTGCTGCTTTCGAGAAGGGCAAAGTTCTTCAGATGAGCATCGCCGTTTGAAATCAGAAAATTGAACAGCACGACAGTAAAAAACTTTTCTATCTCAATCCTCCATGCCGGAACGAATTTCTGGATCAACATGCCTATTTCTTCATAGCTGAAATCATACTTAAAATTAGGTCCGGCATTGTCCGAAGATTTGCCAGCTAGTGAAGCAAAATCTTCCTTACCCCATTTCATTCCCTTCCCTTTTACATCAAACCTCTTGGTTATATATGCCGGAGTGCCATCCTTAAAAAAGATCATTGCGTTTTCTGCCGCGTTGATCCCAAATACCTGACGGGCAATCTGCATGGTTAAATGTTCATTTGCCGGTACCTGCCCAGGAACTCTGACATCCCTTGGAATCGGCTTCAGAATGTAAGTTCCCTGCTCCCCTTTCCTGGTTAGTCTTAACATATTTTTTTCGAGTAACAAACTCAATTTTTCCTGGACACCAGAAATAGAGATCCTTTTTCGATTATCCATGAACTCTTTTGCGACTTCTTCGTCATGCCCGGGGGAATCATATGGCAGTACGTGACTTACCTTCCTACCCATGAACAACCTTCGTAAGCATCCGGGACTAAAGGATGTAAAACCTTCGGCCAAGGTCCCTGGACAATAGTTGATTTCATTCATCTTCATGTTGTTGAGCAGGTTTAATTGTGATTGCGCCAATCGTATCGTATTGAGCTGTTGCCGTCAATAAGCCGAAATAATCCTTTTCATCAATTTTCAACAACCTGCTTTGAATCTTCCGGTTGAATCCTTCACTGAGCATATTGAAGAAAAAAGGGAACAGACATTCATCTTCGTATTCCTGCCGGTTCTTTGGCATAGTCAGACTTATCGGAGGTTTATTGTCATTTATTAACCATGCATCATTATACCTGAACCGGTAACTATTGCGGGATTCTTCAGTCAGAATACCCGCCAATTCACCATTGTAATAAACTTCTGCTGACTTCATGATCCTACAATTTTACTTTTCTTATCTCAAGTTTTAGCTCCAAACCCAGAACTTCTGCAAGTTTATTCAGCGTTTCAATGGTCGGATTACCCTTTCCGCTTTCAATCGTTTTCAATGTCCGAAGTCCGACACCGGATAATTCTGCAAGATGTTCCTGGGTGACTTTCAACGTTTCCCGACGCTCTTTTAATATGTTAATTAATTCTTCCTGGTGCATTATATTGCTCTTTTTATGCAAATATACTAATTCTTTAAATAAAAAACTCAAAATAGTGCAATTAATAGCACTTTATTATTTAATTATACGACTTTATGCTCATTAAATCCGATAAAGTGCGCTTTAATGCACCATGCTAGTAAATACATTAGCCTTCCAGCCTATTCGCTCGATAAGCGATTCGGGCGCATCGCCTGATAAATCTTTCGAAGAAAGAAAAGATCGGCAGCCTAGATTTTTTCTTTGGCCCGCTGACTATAATCAGCAAAAATCGCGTGGGCAAGCCTTGGGCAAATTAAAAAAGGGCTTCAACCTCGATGTGTTGAAACCCTTGTCATTGCTGTCTCCCCGCAAGGATTCGAACCTTGGACCCGCTGATTAAGAGTCAGCTGCTCTGCCAGCTGAGCTACGGAGAGATTATAGGGCCGCAAAGTTACAATGTTTTAACTTTTTCTAAAACTTTTAACGGCAATACATCGGTGACAAGCTCTAAGCCTTAAAGCTGACAGTTTTTTAGAAATAAGATAATATAATTTGATCCATTTCAAGATTCTCGGTCATTGTTAATACCTTTGTAACTGGATGCCAGACACTGGATCCTGGATTCCGGATAATCAAACCCGAAACCCGAAACCCTAAACCCGAAACAGAAAACCACCAACTTGAAACCCCGCAAACCCAAATCCGCCCTCCACCTCCAACCCGGCGTCGACCCACCCGCAAAGGTAAACGAAGAAGCCATCCGTAAACTCAAATCCACCACTTCCACTACCTTCACCACATCACAATTCATGGAGGGCATCCTCTCCGGAAACCGCACCATCCTCAGCCAGGCCATCACTCTTATTGAAAGCTCCCTCCCCCAACACCAGGAACAAGCGCAAGAGATCATCGCCGAATGCCTGCGGCATTCGAAGTCAGAAGTCAGAAGTACGAAGGACGAACTGGAAGTACGAAGTACGAACGACGAACAGCAAACAGCAGTCAGTGAATTACAACATTCCTCATTCCGCATCGGCATCACCGGCGTTCCAGGTGTCGGAAAAAGTACTTTCATCGAGCTCCTCGGAAAGCACATCACCAGCCTGGGCCATAAGCTGGCAGTGCTGGCAGTGGATCCCAGCAGCACGCTCTCCAAAGGAAGTATCCTGGGCGACAAAACACGCATGGAGAGCCTCGCGGTGGATCCCAATGCCTTCATCCGCCCCTCCGCTTCATCCGGCTCCCTGGGAGGAGTAGCCCGTAAAACCCGGGAAACTATCTACCTCTGTGAAGCAGCCGGTTTCGATGTGATCTTCGTGGAAACGGTCGGGGTCGGACAATCGGAGACGGTGGTGAAGTCGATGGTCGACTTCTTCCTCCTGCTGATGCTGGCCGGCGCCGGCGACGAACTGCAGGGGATCAAACGCGGCATCATCGAAATGGCCGACGCCATCATCATCAACAAAGCCGATGGCGATAACCTCAGCCGCG
Organism: Bacteroidales bacterium; assembly: GCA_016783905.1. GTDB lineage: Bacteria > Bacteroidota > Bacteroidia > Bacteroidales > FEN-979 > QYOJ01. The sequence goes on from JADHVQ010000026.1 coordinate 7,034, forward strand.
CCAAAATCGCAGCCAGGGACTTCACCTCAGCCATCCACCTCTTCCCGCCATCCCATACAGGCTGGATGCCGGTGGTCGACATCTGCTCAGCTAAAACCGGTGAGGGAATTCCCGGGATCTGGGAAATCATCCGGGACTTTCAAAATACCATGGTACAACATGGCCATTTCCAGCGAAACCGCATGAGCCAGAACCGGGAGGTATTCCACCAGGCCATCGAAGAGAAACTGAAAGAGAACTTTAATTCAAATCCCGATATCCAGAAAAAGATCCGGCAGATGGAAGAAGAGGTGTCAACCGGCGCCCTCAATCCATACCTGGCAGCAACTGCATTGCTAAATTCCAATAATCAATTCCCAAATAACAAATAAGTTCCAAGCACCAAATACGAATGACCTAAACCGGTCGCCAGGCTATCTGTTTGGGATTTCCAAAAAGTTTTACTTTTTGAGAAACGGCGCTATTGTCCAGAATAGCTCCTTCGGGTCAAAGGGCTTGGTGATAAACCCGGTCATGCCAAACTTGAAGATCTTCTCGCGATCCTCCAGAAAGACCGAAGCGGTGAGGGCAATGATCGGGAGATTTTTGAAATGGTCCTCTTTCATGGCCCTGATTTTCTGCGCAGCCCCATATCCGCTCATCTCCGGCATATGGAGGTCCATCAGCACCACGTTGTAACGTTTCTTCTTCACCATCTCCACGGCAATCCGTCCGTTTTCCGCTATATCAAAGGCGGCTTCCCACTTGGTCAGGTATTTCGATACGATCTTCTGGTTGACCAGGTTATCTTCCACCACCAGCACCTGCAAGCCATTGAGGCTGTGGAAAGAGGCTTTCTGGAGCGCATCATCCTCTACACGGGTCTTATCACTGAGCAAAAATGGCAGGGTGAACGAAAAGGTGCTTCCCTTGTTAACCTGGCTCTTCACCTTCAGCTTCCCTCCCTGAAGCTCCACCAGCTTCTGGGTGATGGCAAGCCCCAATCCCGTTCCACCATATTTCCTCGTGGTAGAGGAGCTGGCCTGTGTGAAGCTTTCAAAGATCATCTTGATCTTGTCTTTTGGGATGCCAATCCCTGTATCAATGATACGGAACTCAATATCGATCCTGGAGTTGTGCCTTTTAAATGGTTTGACCTCAATGGCGACACTGCCTTTTTCGGTAAATTTCACGGCATTGCCTGTCAGGTTGATGAGGATCTGGGTCAGCCTGGCCGAATCGCCTACCACAACTGGGGGGATGCTTTCATCAATCCGGACCGTCATATCCAGGTCGCGCCTGCTCACCTCGTAATCAAAACTCTGACTGACCACGTTCAGCAACTTCCGCATCTCGAACGCTACCGTCTCAAATTCGATCTTCCCGTTGTCGATCTTGGAGAAATCAAGAATGTCGTTCACGATCTGAAGCAAACTGTCGGCCGAAAACTTCAGGATCTCCATGCTATCCATCTGATCCTCCCGTGGGTCCTCTTCCCGCAACAGGTTCACCGTATTGATGATGGCGTTAAGCGGAGTCCGGATCTCATGGCTCATGGTGGAGAGGAACTTCTGCTTGGCGCGGGTGGCCTCTTCGGCCAGATCCTTGGCCTTCTTCAGATCCTTTTCAATCTGCTCCCTCCATAGGATCTCCTCCTCCAGGTTCTTTCGCTGCTGGTAAAGCTTCATGAGCACCGATACTTTGCCGATCAGAATATCGGGGATGATCGGCTTGGTGATGAAGTCGACCGCACCCGTTTTGATCCCTTTTACCCGGTAGTAGTCCTCGTTGTAAAAGGCGGTAATGTAAATGACCGGGAGCAGCTCATTCAGTGGGTCGGCGCGGATCATCTCTACGGTTTCAAAGCCATCCATCCCCGGCATCCTGACATCCATCAGGACGAGGCCGAATTCGGTACTCTTTGTTTTTTCAACAGCCTCTTTGCCCGAGGATGCTCTTACCAGTTCAATATCCAGATCGGCCAACATCTCCTCCAGCACGATGATGTTCCTGATCCGGTCATCTACGATCAGCACTTTGGGTTTCTCATTCATATCAGTGTGTTCAATAGGTTTGCAATCTCTTTCAGTTTTAACACATGATTGGGTTTCACGGCTTCGAGAGCCGACCGGGGCATTAAGTCCGCCTCTGCCTCTTCCGGATCCTGAATAACCGCCATGCCTCCCAGCTCCTTGATCTTCTTCAAGCCCACGGTGCCATCGTTGTTGGCCCCTGTAAGGATGATTCCGATCAGCCCTTCCCCGTATGCCTCGGCCGCTGTCTCAAACAATACATCGATCGATGGCCGTGCATAGTTCACCCGCTCCCCTACCGTTAACGAAAACGTTTTGTCGTGCTCTATCAACAGGTGGTAATTGGGGGGTGCAACATAGGCTATCCCAGGTTGTGGAAGCTCCTTCTCATCAGCCTCTTTCACCTTGATCTTCTTCATGTTGTTAAGGAACAAAGGGAGGTAGTTGTCGGCATCAGGACTCATGTGCTGCACAATGATCAACGGCAAAGGAAAGCGTTTATCGAGTGTTTCAAAGATCGTCTTCAGGGCATTCAGTCCGCCTGCCGAAGATCCGATAACAACCGCCTGATACTTTTTTTTAGCTCCCACCAATCTATAAAATTACGAAGAATATTTCTTTATATAGATCCTTTCCTGATCAACAACCGGTTCAAACGCATGAAAATAGTTCGAAAACTGGAGATTCTCCTTAGACCCCAGGCAGAGAAACCCACCACCCGGAAGGCTCTCCAGGAAAAGGCGGATGACTTTGTCCTGCAATTGCCGGTCGAAATAGATCAGCACATTCCGGCACACGATCAGGTTTATCTCAGCAAATACGCTGTCGGTCACCAGGTTATGATTGGCAAAGACGATGTTTTTCCTGAGGTTTTCATTGAGTTTGGCTTTCTCGTCATCGGCCGTGTAGTAGTCGGAGAAAGAGCGTTTGCCACCTGCTTTCTGATAACTGAATGTAAACTCCTTGATACGGCTGATCGGATATTCGGCTTTTTTGGCATGCCGGATGATCAGCGGATTGAAATCGGTCGCGTAGATCTGGGTCTTGTGGAGCAATCCCTCCTCCTTCAGCATGATCGCCATAGAGTATACCTCCTCGCCACTCGCACATCCGGCATGCCAGACCTTTACAAACGGGTAGCTCCTCAATACGGGGAGCACGCTCTGCCTCAGCGCTTTGTAAAAACTGGGGTCCCTGAACATCTCCGTCACCGTGATGGAGAGGTCCATCAGGATCTGATCCACGAAATCAGTGTCGTAGATCGCCCGGTGGGTCATCTCCGAAATAGAGTCCAATCCCGATGTCTGGAAGCGGTTCAGGATCCGCCGTTTGACATGTGCCTGGGAGTAATTCCGGAAATCGTAGCCATACTTCAGGAAAATGGCCTCTATCAGCAACCGGATCTCAATCTCCTGGTTCTCAATTATCTCTTCCTCTTTCTTCTTCAATTTTCGAGTGATCTCCTTTTTTTAATAAAATTCTGAATCAATGAAATGATGATGCTGATGAATAAAATACCTGAAATAATGCATAAAGACTTAATTGTGGAGAGATGCATCAATTCAAAATAGTTCAGGATCATCTTCAACCCCACAAAGGCCAGCAATACCGTAAGCCCGACTTTGAGAAATTCAAAGCGACTTATGACGTTCATTAACAGAAAAAAGAGCGCCCGTAATCCAAGTATGGCAAAGATATTGGAAAAGAAAACAATGTACGGATCCTTGGTGACCGAAAAGACAGCCGGGACAGAATCCACGGCAAACAACACATCGGTGAATTCAATGATGAGGAGAACGACAAACAAGGGAGTTAAGACCGTTTTCCCGTTGAGCTTTATCCAGAACTTTTCGCCATGATCTTCGCGAGTAACTGAAAACCATCTGGATGCGAATTTCACAACAGGGTGATGCTGGGTGTCAATGGCCTTTTTATACCGGTGAAAAAGGTAGTCATGTCCCATTTTGCCGCCCAGGATAATCAATAACGCGCCGAAGAATAAAAATAACCAGTTAAAATAGTGAAGCAATGCGCTGGCTGCAAAAATGAAGATGAATCGCATCACTATCGCCCCCAGGATCCCCCAGAAGAGCACCTTTTTGTAATACTCCTGCCGGATGTTGAACGAAAGGAAGATCAGGATGATCACAAAAACGTTATCCACCGAGAGTGATTTTTCGATCAGGTATCCTGTCAGGTATTCGAGGGCCAGGTTCCGGTTGTATAAGGTGATCGCCTCTTTCATTCCAACATCCTCAGGCAGAACGATGGGGTGATGATACTCTTTGACAAGGGCCGCAATATCATCCAGCGATTCCGGGCCATGCAGGATAGTTCCAAAATGGAAAAGAAACAGGTAAAACAGGACAGAAATCACTATCCATACACTGGTCCACCCAATAGCCTCTTTAAAACTCTGTTTATGCGCTTTCTTGTTGAATACACCAAGGTCAACAGCCAGCATCAGGGAAATAAAGAGCAGGAAGAGGGAAAAGAAAACAACTTCGTTCAACGTTGGGGCCATGGCTCAAAAATAATAAAAATTCTTACTTTTGCATCCCCCTCAACCGATAAGAAACCATCTGTTATGAACGATGCTGTAGTCCTGAACCCAAACCCGCTGATCCGTTACCTCGACAAACCTTCTGACGATTTTACCCGGGCTGATCTGGTTCGGTTCATTGAAGCCAACGGGATCCAGATGGTCAATTTCCGGTATGCCGGTGCCGATGGACGGCTGAAGACGCTCAATTTTATCATCAAAAGCCGGGAGCACCTGGAGAGCATCCTCAGCGCCGGGGAACGGGTCGACGGCTCCAGCCTCTTTCCTCATTACATTGAAGCCGGTTCCTCGGATCTCTATGTCATTCCGCGCTACCGCACCGCTTTTCGCAATCCCTTTTCCGAAATCCCTGCCCTGGATATCCTCTGTTCTTATTACGATAAAGACGGCAATCCGTTTGAGAGCTCCCCTGAATACATCATGCGCAAGGCCCATCAGGCACTCAAAGCCTCTACCGGTCTTGATTTTGAAGTGATGGGCGAGCTGGAGTACTATGTGATCAGTGAAAAGGATCCGCTCTACGAAGCCGCCGACCAGCGCGGCTATCACGAATCCTCCCCGTTCTGCAAATGGGAAGGGCTGCGTACCGAAGCGATGCGGGCCATTGACAGTTGCGGCGGATTCATTAAATACGGCCATTCTGAGGTAGGAACGTTCACCGAATCGGGGCTGCTCTATGAACAGAATGAGATTGAATTCACTCCGGTCCGACTGGAAGATGCCGCTGAACAGCTGCTGATCGCCAAATGGATCCTCCGATCCCTGGCCTACAAACAGGGGGTTACGGTGACATTTGCTCCCAAGATCACCACCGGAAAAGCCGGCAGCGGGATGCACATCCATACCCGGTTGCTGAAAAACGGAAAGAGCGTGATGCTCAACCAGGGAACTTTATCGGATCCGGCCCGGAAAGCAATTGCCGGGTACCTCACCCTGGCCCGGTCACTGACCGCCTTCGGGAATACGATCCCCACCTCTTATTTCCGCCTGGTGCCCCACCAGGAGGCTCCCACCACCATCTGCTGGGGCGACCGTAACCGTTCGGTACTGGTTCGTGTACCGCTTGGCTGGACCGGCTCGCAAAACAACATGGTACATGATGCCAACCCGCTGGAGCCGGAAACCCGGCATGACTTCCACGACAAACAGACCGTGGAGTTCCGCTGTCCCGACGGATCCGCCGATGTTTACCTGCTGTGCGCCGGACTCGCCGTAGCTGCCCGCCACGGCCTGGAGATGAAAAAAGCACTGGAGTTTGCGCAAAAGACCTATGTGGATGTCAACATCTTCGATGACAAGTACAGGCAAAGGGCCAGTGAGCTTCAGCATCTCCCTGCCTCCTGCTGGGATTCGGCAGAAGCGCTGGAAGCACAACGTACCATCTACCAGGCCAAAGGGGTCTTCCCTGAAAAAATCATCGACGGGATTGTCAAGCAGCTGAAGAGCTTCGACGACAAACACATTCGCACCACCATCGGGGAGCACGAAAAAGAGGTGATCCAGCTCGTCAACCGCTTCCTGCACTGCGGATAGCTCCTGTATCAACTTAGGAGATCTTGATCTCTTTCTTCGTTTCCAGCTTGGCTTCTTCTCTCTTCGGAAGGTCGATCTTCAGGATGCCGTTGTTGTAATCGGCTTTTATTTTGTCGGTGTCTACCGACTTCGGCAAGGTGAAGGAGCGGCTGAACGATCCGAAGTAAAACTCCTTGCGGGTATAGTTCTTGCCCTCTTCCCTTTTCTCATCTTCCATTTCAGAAGAGATGGTAAGGACTGAATTCTCGAGGTTGATGTTGAAATCCTCTTTTTTCAATCCGGGAGCTGCAATCTCCAGCTCAAATCCATTGGATTTTTCAATGATATTGGCTGAAGGATCATAAGCGCGTTTGCCGAAAAAATCAGCATAATCACTATCGAAAAAGTTCGAAACGATGTCGGCTAACGGATTTTTCTGGTGCCATCTGATAATTGCCATAATTTGTCCTCCTTTTATTTTTACATTTTTGTTATTCTGACCGGACAGGATCAAATTTTATACCGACTATAAAAACCCCAAAACCCATGCCCCTCTAGTGACATATTGGCATTCTTCCGGGCCGGCAGCCTGTCAAAACGACGGATGCTTTCCCAGAATCCACGCGATGTCACGTATCACCAGAGCCCACCTCTCGATGCTGGGGGTTTACCTGGTCACCAGCCGGAAGGAGAAGCCGGGATGGCTAAAAAAGATGTCGGAACGGTAGCAGGATGTATTCAAAGATCTTCTCGATCTTGGGCCGGTTGAGCCACCGGTGATAATCAAAGGCCTCCGAATGACGGAGTGTCTCCTTTACATGGGCCTCCAGTTGCCTCAGGATCTCCGGCTCCTGCCCGATCAGGGCAATCTCATACTGGTAGCGGAAACTCCGGTAATCGAAGTTGGCCGAAGTGATGGAGAAGATCTTCCTGTCAATGATCATCAGCTTGGCATGAAGGTTATGGGGAGTGTAAAAGAGGAGCTGGACGTTGTTCTTATGCATCATCCCGAAGTATTTGTTGCGGAGGATATCCACCATCCGCACATCGGAATGTTTGGGCATGATCACCTTCACATCCACTCCCCGCTTACTGGCATCCGTCATTGTTTTCCTCAGTAAGAAGCCCGGGAGGAAATAGGGAGTCTCGATCAATACACTGGCCCGGGCGCTGCTGATGAGCTGGGTGTATTTTTTCTTGAGGCGTTGGATTGGAATGGAGGGGACATCCCTGATAATCTCGTAATCCTCAAACTTCATCGTCCGGCTGTAGCTCATCTTGTCCTTGATATAATAGGGGTTGAAGGCTTCAAAGTTCTGCTCGAACACTTTCCTGAACGTAGGGGTGATCTCCCCTTTGAAGCGGAGAACCAGCTCCCTCCAGTTGAGGTTGTATCCTGTGATATTGGCTGAGCCGATGTAGGAGATCTCATCATCGATCACCATGATCTTCCGGTGATCGCGCCGATGCCCCCGGGTGAAGAGATCGGAACTGATCTTGATCTTTTCAAAAAACTTCACCTCCCCTCCCAGCTCGATCAGATCGGTAAAAAAGTGCTCAGACACCGGACCCCGTCCCCACGAGTCGATCAGCACCTTCACAACCACCCCTTCACTGGCTTTCTGGGTGAGCGCATCCTTGAATTTGACCCCCATATGATCGTTGGAAAACTTATAGGTCTCCAGGTAGATATAGGATGATGCCTTCTCTATATCATTGAGCATCAGGTTGTAAAGTTTCAAGGGATCATCAATTACCAGGAATTCCATCGCTGTTTAACGGGTAAAGGTTTTCAAATTCATCTGATAACCAAAATTAGTAAAACATTTCCATACCAGGCAACACCTTTACCATGGCAGCTATTTTTTGTAGCTTTGCCTGAAATTGGCTGGTATGATCAAATCGATGACCGGATATGGCAGATCGGTGGCAGAGCTGCCCGGGAAACAAATCACCATTGAGATCAAATCATTGAACAGCAAAGGGTTCGATCTGAATGTCAAGATCCCCCCCTGGTTCCGTGAGAAAGAGCTGGAGTTCAGAAACATGCTCTCCTTCCTGCAACGTGGTAAGATCGATCTTTTCATCTTGTCGGAAGCAACAGGCGACGAACTTCCCTATTCGCTGAACAAATCCTTGGCACATCGCTATTTTGAAGCATTGAAAGAACTTCAGCATGAGTTCAATGAAGAGAATCCCGAAGGACTGCTTCCCCTGGTGGTCAGGATGCCCGATATCCTTCAGTCGGATCGCGAAGAGATTGATCCGGCACAATGGGAGGTGATCCGCTTGAAGCTGGAAGAGGCATTGCGAGAGGTAGAGAAGTTCCGGGAGAAGGAGGGCATGGTGCACCAGGAAGAGATGATCAAACGCATAATGGCTATTCTGGCTCTCCTGAACGATATTGAGCCTTTGGATGCAGAACGGAAAGAGATGGTCCGTTCGAACCTTCAGAAAGCGCTGGATCAGTTTCTGGCCACCAACGGAGCGGCGCGGGCCGATTCTAACCGGTTTGAACAGGAGCTGATCTACTACCTCGAAAAGATGGATTTCACGGAAGAGAGGGTGCGGTTAAAAAAGCATTGCGACTACTTCCTGGAAACACTGAACGATACAGAATCGCAGGGCAAGAAGCTGAGCTTCATTTGCCAGGAGATAGGCCGGGAGATCAACACCCTTGGCTCCAAAGCCTCCCATGCAGGCATCCAGAAGATCGTAGTCCAGATGAAAGATGAGCTGGAGAAAGTGAAAGAACAGTTATTAAACATTTTATGACCCGTCCATGAAACACCGTGCCATCATCATCTCCGCCCCCTCCGGCGCCGGAAAGTCCACCATCGTTCAGCACCTCCTGAAGCAGTTCCCCCGGCTGGAGTTCTCCGTATCGGCCTGCAGCCGGCCAAAGCGGGGGTGCGAGGTCGATGGAAAGGAGTACCACTTCCTCTCCGTCAATGAATTCAGGAACAACATAGAGCAGGATGAATTTGTAGAGTGGGAGGAGGTCTATCCGGGAAGTTATTACGGAACGCTGAAATCGGAACTGGAACGGATCTGGGACTCCGGCAGGTTGCCGTTGTTTGATGTAGACGTGGTAGGCGGGATCAACCTTAAACACCATTTCGGGGATCAGGCACTGGCAATCTTCATCCAACCTCCTTCGCTTCAGATCCTGGAAGAGCGGCTCCGTAACCGGGGCACAGACAGCGAAGAGAGTCTGAAAAAACGGCATGTGAAGGCGGAGAAGGAGATGACCTTTGCCGGGAAGTTTGACCGGGTGGTGGTGAATGACGACCTGACAGCCGCCGTTGAGAAAGTGGCAGGATTACTGGATGACTATCTGTAAAATCCCATCTCCTCCACATACTTCCACACCTTTGCAGGCAGGAAATACTGCATGTCTTTTCCGGCAAGGATTGCTTTCCGGATGAAGCTGGCGGAGATCTCGATCATGGGAGCGTTGACGAAACTGATGGAGGGGTGATTTTCAAAGGGGCTGGAACTCGAAGAGGGGCGGGGATAGATGTAGAATTTGTACTGGTTTAGGAGTTGTTTGTGGTTCTTCCATTTGTGTAAGGTGGGAAGGATATCAGAACCGGCCAGCAGGATGAACTCATGGGATGGATGTTTCTCCTGCAGGTAGGTGAGGGTGTCGATGGTATAAGAGGGTTGAGGCAGGTGAAATTCTATGTTGGAGGCTTTGAACCTGGGTTCGTCCTCCAAAGCCACATTGACCATATACAACCTGTTGACATCAGGGAGCAGGGTTGATTTATCCTTCAGCGGGTTATGAGGCGAGATGACGAACCAGACGTCATGAATGTCGGTGAACTCTATCATATAGCTGGCGATCATCAGATGGCCAAGGTGGATCGGGTTGAAGGAGCCGAAAAAGAGCCCAGTTTTTGTTGGTTCGTTTTTCATAGAATCCAGTTATCCAGTTATCCAGTTATCCAGTCATCCAGTCATCCAGTCATCCAGCATCCAGCATCTCGCCGCAAAATCCCCTACCGCCCTGTGGGTCACGTCGGGCGCCTCATAAAATCCCATATGCGCTACATCCTGCAGGATGAGGGATTCGGAATGTTTCGGAAGAAGGATCATCTCACCGGCCCGGTCAACAGGGATCCTTGTATCCTTCATCCCAAGGATAAAGAGGACGGGGATCTTCAGGTACTTCAGGGTCTCAACTGAGTCCTGTCTCTTCTTCATCCCGATCATCGCGGCCAGGATCGCCTCTTTGGAGAGCTTTGAAGCCTCCTGGATCAGGTTGTCTATCTGTTTCCTGTATTTCTCGTGTGTCTCATCCGGAAAGAGGCTGGGGATGAACTGGAGGATGAAGCTAAACTTATCGGCCCGGATCACTTCGATCGCTCTCTCGCGCAATTTCCTTCCTTCCTCCGTGTCGGCAAAGGGGTGCGCATGGAAGATGCAGATCCCTTTTAGCATGCGCGGGTAGAGGCGGGCGAAGGCCAGTGTCACGTAGCCACCCATGGAATGGCCAGCCATCACACATTGCTTGACATCCAATGCCTGTAGGACCTTTTTCACCACGCCGGCCATCAGCTCCATCGAGTGGACCTCAGCCAGGCAGTCGCTCTTGCCAAAGCCGGGCAGGTCGACCGCCACCACCCGGAACCGGCCTGACAAACGCCGGATAAACTGCTTCCAGATGCCGGATGATTCAGTGAACCCGTGCAGCAGGACCAAACACGGCCCCTCCCCTTTGTCGGTGAAGGAGATCTTCTTTCCCCGGATTTCAATGTATTTCATCATGCAAGGGCTAACCGTTCAAACCATTGCCATCATTGCCATCATTGCCATCATTGCCATTATTGCCATTATTGCCATCATTGCCATCATCGTCACTTCGAGAAGCGAAGCAACGAAGCAGCAGAATCCAGTCATTCCGCCATGATCGCTTCGATCTCGTCAACCGTCTTGGGAATGGGTTTTCCCAGTACACGGGAACCTTTGGCGGTCACCAGTACGTCGTCTTCGATCCGGATCCCGCCGAAATCTTTGTAGCTCTCCACGACGTCGTAGTTGATGAAATCGGTATGTTTCCGTTCGGTTTTCCAGATATCGATCAGCTCGGGGATGAAATAGATCCCTGGTTCGATGGTCATCACAAAATGCTCCTGCAGCTTCCTTCCAAACCGCAAAAAGCCCAGTCCGAACTCCTTGCTCCGCTGTATCTCCTGGTCGTATCCTACAACATTCTCACCCAGCCCCTCCAGATCGTGCACATCCAGGCCAATGGGATGGCCAAGTCCATGCGGGAAGAACATCGTGTGTGCTCCGTTGCCGACAGCCTCATCCACATCTCCTTTCATGATACCCAGGGCGGTCAATCCTCTGGTAATCTCCCGGGCCGTCAGCAAATGGATGTCCCGGAAAAAAACGCCCGGTTTAACCGCTTTGATGGCAGCCATATTAGCGGCAAGCACAATGTCGTAGATCTCTTTCTGGCGCTGTGAGAACTCTCCCCCTACCGGAACGGTACGGGTGATGTCACTGGCATAGTGGTACTCCGATTCCGCGCCGGCGTCGATCACCAGCATGCGTTCGGGAACCAGTATATTTCCGTGGTAATGGTTATGAAGTGTTTGTCCGTTGATGGTGAGGATCACCGGGAAGGAGACACCGCAGGCCTGGGAAAGGGCAATCCCTTCGATGGTGCCGGCGATCTCCTTTTCGAGCGTACCGGGACGGGCCATCTTCATGGCGGTCGTATGCATCAGCCACGCCACATCTACCATATTCTCCATCTCCTGGATTTCGAGCTGGTCTTTCTTCATCCGCAGCTTCACCACGCCCCTGATGAGCTGATCCGATGGCTGGTTCCGGATCTCGGCAAGCGGATAACCCAGCAATTCGGAGATCTGGATGATGGTTTCTCCGCGATAGGGAGGCAGAAAGTGAACGGTTCGCCCGGCAGCAATGGCACCTCGCAACGTCTCTTCCAGCTTATTCATCGGGAGGGCCTCTTCCACACCAATCTGGTTGCCCCGTTCTTTCATGGAGGGCTGCTGCCCCATCCAAATGATGTCGTCAATCTCCACGTCATTCCCAAAAAGAATATCTTTCCCGCTATCCAGATCCATCACTCCGGCCAGATCGGGCTGATCCAAACCAAAGAAATAGAGGAAATTGCTGTCCTGACGAAAAGCGTATGTATTGGCCGGATAGTTGAACGATACCTCCTGGTTGCCGGGGAAAAAGATCAACCCAGGATGAACCTCATTCCGCAGCCGGTTTCTTCTGTCTTTATAGATGCTTGATGGAAACATAATTTAGATTGTTTTAAAATATTGATAAAATCGATTCGAGGTATCGAAGGTACAAAAATTATAATCTAAATTTGCTCATCATCTCATTTAACCCTACATCATGAGTTCATCGTTTCTTCGTTATTCATCCATCACCAAAAAGATCTGGATGGCACTACTGGGTATTTTCCTGATGGTATTCCTGGTGGTCCATCTGGGCATCAATCTCTGTCTCCTTCGCGACGATGGAGGCCTGTGGTTTCATGAAGCCGCCCATTTCATGGGGACCAACTATGTGGTCAAAGTCTTCGAGGTGGTCCTCTTTGCAGGGTTCATCTTCCACATCCTCCTGGGGATCATCCTGCAAATCAAAAACTGGATATCCCGGCCTGTCCGGTACCGGGTTGGCAACAAATCAACCACCCCGTTTCTGAGCAAATACATGATCTATACCGGCGGCATTGTCCTGATATTTCTGGTCATCCATTTCATGAACTTCTATTTCATCAAGCTGGGATGGGTGGATAGTCCGGTTCCGTTGCTTCAGGGTGGTGAACCCGACTTTTTTGAAACCGCCCGGTGGCTCTTTACACAACCTTTCTACTCCATCCTCTATATCGTTCTGATGGTGGTGCTGGCATTTCACCTGAACCATGCCTTTGGCGCTGCTTTTCAAACGCTTGGGCTGGAGCATAAAACATACACTCCCTTCATCCAGGGATTTGGAACAGTTTATTCGATAGTGATCCCCCTTGGGTACACGATCATACCCCTCTATTTTTTAATCTTCAGTTTGGTATCATGACAGAATTAAATTCAAAAATACCACAGGGTCCGGTGGCGGAAAAGTGGACCCGTTACAAAGCGCATCAAGACCTGGTTAATCCGGCCAACAAGCGAAAGCTGGATGTGATTGTGGTGGGGACCGGACTGGCCGGCGCTTCAGCGGCAGCATCTCTCGGAGAGCTGGGCTTCAATGTAAAGATTTTCTGTTACCAGGATAGTCCGCGGCGTGCCCACAGCATCGCAGCCCAGGGAGGGATCAATGCGGCTAAGAATTACCCCAACGACGGCGACAGCATTTATCGATTGTTTTACGATACCATCAAAGGAGGTGACTACCGCTCCCGGGAAGCCAATGTATACAGGCTGGCTGAGGTGAGTGACAACATCATCGATCAGTGTGTGGCCCAGGGGGTTCCTTTTGCCAGGGAGTACAGCGGGATGCTCGACAACCGTTCATTTGGCGGTGCCCTCGTCTCCCGTACGTTTTATGCCCGTGGACAAACAGGGCAGCAGCTCCTGCTGGGAGCTTACGGCGCCCTGAGCCGCCAGATCAAACTGGGCCAGGTGGAGATGTTCAACCGTCACGAGATGATGGATGTGGTGGTCATCGACGGGAAGGCCCGTGGGATCATCGCCCGGAACCTGATCACCGGGGAGCTGGAACGCTATTTTGGTCATGCGGTAATTATCGCCTCCGGAGGGTATGGGAATGTCTTTTACCTCTCTACCATGGCCATGGGATCAAACTCCAGCACTGCCTGGCAGGTCTTTAAGAAAGGGGCCTGGTTTGCCAATCCCTGCTTTACTCAGATCCACCCTACCTGTATCCCTGTTCATGGCGATTACCAGTCGAAACTGACCCTGATGAGCGAAAGCCTCCGGAACGACGGCCGGATCTGGGTTCCGAAAAACAGGGAAGATGCCGAAAAGATCCAGAAAGGCGAACTGAAACCCAATTCCATCAAAGAAGAGGAGCGGGATTACTTCCTCGAAAGAAGGTATCCAGCCTTTGGGAACCTGGTCCCCCGCGATGTGGCATCCCGGGCCGCCAAAGAGCGGTGTGATGCCGGTTATGGCGTGGGAGACACCGGGCTGGCCGTCTACCTCGATTTTACCGATGCCATCAAACGGCTCGGGAAACACGTGATCGAAGAACGGTACGGTAACCTTTTCCAGATGTACGAAAAGATCGTGGATGAGAATCCCTATGAAACCCCGATGATGATCTTCCCGGCAGTCCATTATACCATGGGTGGCATCTGGGTTGATTATGAACTGATGAGCACGGTGGAAGGACTCTTTGTGGCCGGGGAGGCCAACTTCTCCGATCACGGAGCCAACCGCCTGGGCGCCTCCGCACTCATGCAGGGGCTGGCCGACGGCTATTTTGTACTGCCCTTTACCATCCAGAACTACCTGGCCAACCAGATCAAAGTACCTCGTATCCCTACCGATAAGAAGGAGTTTTTACAAACAGAGCAGGCTGTGAAAGAACGGCTCGAGAAGTTAATAGCCATCAAGGGAACAAAGTCAGTCGACCATTTTCATAAAGACCTGGGAAAGATCATGTGGGAATATGTGGGAATGGGCCGGAATGCCGAAGGACTGAAGAAAGCGATCGAACTGATCCGCGAACTTAGGGCTGAATTCTGGAAAGAGGTGAAGATCCCAGGCAAGCTTGACGATATGAATGTCGAACTGGAAAAAGCAAACCGGGTCGCTGATTTCCTGGAACTCGGAGAGCTGATGGCCCTGGATGCCCTCGAGCGGAACGAAAGCTGTGGCGGCCATTTCCGGGAAGAGTACCGGACCGAAGAGGGCGAATGCCTTCGCAACGACAAAGACTATATGTACGTAGCTGCCTGGGAATACAAAGGCCCCGGCGAATTCGTCATGCATAAAGAACCATTGAAGTATGAGGAGATAGAGGTGAAGCAACGTGTTTATAAATAGGGATTAGGGATTAGGGATTAGCGATTAGGGAAATTTGTCATTGCGAGGAACATAGTGACGAAGCAAAGGGATTAGGGATTTAAGGTTAGTAATGAGTGAGTCGAAGAAAATAACGTCGTATCATGATTTGGAGGTTTGGAAACGAGGTGTGCAATTAGTGAAGAAGGTTTATAAACTCACTTCAGGGTTTCTAAAATCTGAATTATATGGTCTCACTTCACAGATTCGGAGAGCAGCTGTCTCTTTCCCTGCTAATATTGCGGAAGGATGGGGACGAGAATCCTCGAAAAACTATGTTCAGTTTTTAAGAAATTCCAGAGGATCACTATTTGAATTGGATACATTGATGATTATTGCTGAGGAACTCAATTATATCTCATCCGATCAACTTTTACAACTCCAAGAGGAGGTAAATGAACTTGGCAAAATGCTAAATTCTATTATTAAAAAGATTAACATAAGGATTTCAGGCTAACGAAAGGGTTTCCATCTTCCCAAATCGCTAATCCCTAATCCCTAATCGCTGAAATATGAAACTTAAATTGAAAATTTGGAGGCAATCAGACGCCTCTTCCAAAGGCAGATTTGTCAAGTATAAGCTGGACGGGATCTCCCCGAACTGCTCTTTCCTGGAGATGCTCGATATCCTGAATGAGCAGTTGATCGGGCAGGATGAAGAGCCGATTGCGTTCGACCACGATTGCCGGGAAGGGATCTGCGGGATGTGCAGTCTCTATATCAACGGTCGTCCCCATGGACCTGATGATGCCATCACCACCTGTCAGCTCCACATGCGGAAGTTCCGCGACAGGGATACGATCGTCATCGAGCCGTGGCGGGCCAAGGGTTTTCCGGTAATCAAAGACCTTATCATCGACCGCACAGCCTTCGATAAGATCATCCAGGAGGGAGGCTACACCTCTGCCCATACCGGTGGAGCTCCCGATGCCAACAGCATCCTCATCGGGAAGGTGGAGGCGGACCTGTCGATGGATGCGGCTGCCTGTATTGGTTGTGGCGCCTGCGTGGCCGCCTGCAAAAACGCTTCTGCCATGCTCTTTGTCTCCGCCAAAGTCTCCCAGTTGGCCCTGTTGCCGCAGGGGAAAGTAGAGGCGAAAGAGAGGGTAAAGAAGATGGTAGCCATGATGGATGAACTTGGCTTTGGCAACTGTACCAACACCTATGCCTGTGAGGCCGAATGCCCGAAGGAGATCTCCCGCTCCAACATCGCCCGCTTGAACCGGGAGTTCATCTGCGCCAAAGTCTTATAACCCCTAAATCCCCTTCTAAAGGGGACTTGCATCGCTTCGCGAAAATTCCTCCGAAATCCCTATTTTTGCAGTACGATGAAGTTTTCTGACATCACTTCCGATCCATCTATCAAACACAAGCTGATCCAGACCATCCAGGATCAGCGGGTAAGCCATGCTCAGCTCTTTTATGGCCCTGAAGGCTCCGGAAAACTGGCGCTGGCCATCGCCTACTCCCAGCTGATAAACTGCACTGCCCCAAAAGCAGACTCCTGCGGCACCTGCTTCTCCTGCATCCAACATCAAAAGCTGGCTCACCCCGACCTCCACTTCTTTTATCCTGTCACCACATCCAGGAAGGTGCCGTCGAAACCGGCCAGTAAGCTCTACATCAGTGAGTGGCGGGAGTTCCTGCTGGAACGTAACTGCCAGGTTTCCCTCTCCGAATGGTACGACTTCATCGGGGTTGAGAATAAACAGGGAACCATCTACACCGACGACGCCAACGAGATCAACCGGATCCTTGGGTATAAGAGTTACGAATCGGAATACAAAGTGGTGATCCTCTGGATGATTGAGAAACTCACCTATGCGGCAGCGCCCAAACTGCTGAAGATTCTGGAAGAACCTCCTGAAAAAACCCTCTTTCTCCTGATCTCCGAAAATCCCGATCACGTGATCCCGACTATCCTCTCCCGCTGTCTGCCTGTCAGGATCCCGCGGGGAACCGTATCTGAAGAGGATCAGTTTCATTTTGAGACCTTCCGGAAGTGGATGCGCCTCTGTTTTACCGGTAACGTTTCCGAGATCATCGGATTTGCAACTGAAACAGGCAAAATTGGCCGGGAGAATCAAAAAAGTCTCCTGCAATACGGTTTGCAGGTTGCCAGCCGTAGCTCCTCCCTGCAGCATGGAATCCCCCGGCAGGCATTCGGAGGGGAGGAGGAGATGGACTTCATCAGTCGATTTTCACCCACCCTTTCCCGGGAGCGGCTTCCGGCTTTTTACGACCTGCTGAACACCTCCATCTTCCACATCGAACGCAACGCCCACGCACCAACCCTCTTCCTGGACCTCTCACTGAAAATCACTTCGCTGTTTAAAGAATAACATCCCTTTTCTTCCTGTCTTTTTTTTGTACCTTTGTCTGCATTCTGACTCACATGGAAGAACACGAAGCAAAATCAAAGAAAGCTGAAGCGAATCCGTTTCTGAGCCGGGGCTGTTGTCAACCTCCGCGGGTGGGACAAAAGAATGACCAGATATTCAAGAACCGTTGCAGTAAATTCGATGCCTTCAACTGGTTTGGGAAAATCCCATTGCCCTCGGGACATGTTCCATTTGATGTGGTAGAGGTCAGGTTCAAGAACAGCCGGAAGGATTTCTTCCGTTCCACTTCTGATATGAACCTCCTCACCGGGGATATTGTGGCCGTGGAGGCTTCTCCAGGGCATGATATCGGCATCGTAAGCATGGCCGGCGACATCGTGAAGCTCCAGCTCCGGACCAAAGGAGTAAACCCTGCTTCCGATGAAATCCGGAAAGTATACCGTAGAGCCCGGATCACCGACGTGGAGAAATGGATCGCAGCCGTGGAGCTTGAAGTCTCCACGATGTTCAAATCCAGGGAGATCGCAGAAGGTCTCGGACTCTCCATGAAGATCAACGATGTGGAGTATCAGGGAGATAACACCAAAGCCATCTTTTATTATACAGCTGACGACCGGGTGGATTTCCGGGAGCTGATCAAGGTACTTGCCGAGGAGTTCAAGATCCGGATTGAGATGCGTCAGATCGGCGCGCGGCAGGAGGCGAGCCGGTTAGGCGGAATCGGATCGTGCGGAAGAGAGCTCTGCTGTGCCACCTGGATCAGCCAGTTCCACTCGGTCACCACCCAGGCTGCCCGCGTCCAGCAACTCTCCCTCAATCCCCAAAAGCTGGCCGGACAGTGTAGCAAACTGAAGTGCTGCCTGAATTACGAATACGAGACCTACCTGGATGCCCTGAAGGATTTTCCCGACACGGAAACCATCCTGCAAACCAGGAAAGGGGAAGCCATCCATCAAAAGACCGACATTTTCAACAAGCTGATGTGGTTCTCTTATACCCATGAACCGAATAACCAGATGGCCATCCCGGTTGAAAATGTGATCCGCATCATCGGACAGAATAAAAATGGGGAGCTTCCCCCTAACCTGGAAGATTTCTCCAATATAACGGAACAGAAAACCCATTTCGAAAACGGAAACCTCCATGACGAAATGAGTTACCTGGATCATTCATGAGCCTGGCAGAATGACCATTACGCCTATGCGCCTCTTCAGCCGAATCGAATCCCTCCTCCTGATGACAGGAATCTTCCTGGTACTGTTCATCTCCTGTACTGATCAGCGGTTCTTTGAAGAGAGTGTGAAAATCGATGATGGACAATGGAGCTCAGATAACATCCTGACCTTTTCCACCGTTATAACAGATACGGTATCGAGGTATGATTTCTACCTTGATGTACGCAACGACATCAGCTACCCCTACAGCAACCTCTATCTCTTCCTGAAAACCATCTTCCCGAACGGGCAGGTGACGCGCGACACGATAGAGTGCATGCTGGCCGGGTACGATGGAAAATGGCTGGGATCAGGGGCCGGAAGCGTGCGGTTCAACCGGTTCCTGTTTCAGCAGGGGATGCCCTTCCGCCTCTCCGGCACCTATCAGTTTGAACTGGAACAGGCGATGCGGGTAGAGGAACTGAAAGGGATCCGGGATATCGGGATACGGATCGATAAGATCCACTAACAGATCATTCCACTTCGAATGAGATCGAAAAAAAAACGAAATAGCTACACCAGAAAGGCCAGGCGGTTCATCCTGGGGTTCTGGATCACCTATTTTCTGGGACTCGGGCTGTTGATCCTGCTGTTTATATCCATTGGTTACGGTCTGCTTGGGAAGATACCCAGCTTCCTGGATCTGGAGAATCCGGAGAGCAACCAGGCTACCGAGATCTTCTCTGCCGACGGGAAGCTGCTGGGTAAGTATTACGTGGAAAACCGGTCGAACGTCCATTACCAGGACCTCTCTCCCAATATCGTAAATGCCCTGATTGCCACCGAAGACGCCCGTTTTGAAAGTCACTCGGGGATCGATGTCAAGGCCACGGCCCGGATGTTTTTCGGGATCCTGACCGGCACCGACAGAGGCGGGGGCAGTACCATCACCCAGCAGCTTGCCAAGAACCTTTTTCCCCGGAAACCGAGGTATACCAAGCTGGAGCTGGGGGTGATGAAGCTGAAGGAGTGGGTGACAGCGGTGAAGCTGGAACGCAACTACTCCAAGCAGGAGATCCTGGCGATGTACCTGAATACGGTCGACTTCGGAAGCATGTCGTTCGGGATCAAGTCGGCCGCCAAAACCTACTTCAACAAAACACCCGATCAGCTTAATCCCGAAGAGGCCGCCCTGCTGATCGGGATCCTGAAGGCCCCGAGCTATTTCAGCCCGGTACGCAATCCCGATAACGCCTGGACCCGGAGAAATATCGTGCTGAAACAGATGGAAAAATACGGGTACGTAAGCCCCATGGAGCACGATTCATTGCGGGAAATGCCCATTGACATGTCAAACTACCGGATCCAGGATCATACCAGCGGATTGGGCACCTACTTCCGCGAATACCTGCGCATGTACCTCACCGAGTGGTGCAACGGCCACTCCAAGGAGGACGGGACCCCTTACAACCTCTACCGCGATGGGCTGAAGATCTACACCACCATCAATACGATCCTGCAGGAATACGCAGAGGAAGCCGTTCGTGAATACCTCGGGAAAGAGCTGCAACCCTCCTTTTTCAGCCACTGGAAAGGATATCGCAACGCTCCATTTGTTTTTGAGAAACACGAACAACAAGAGATCCAGAATCTGATGATTTCAGCCATGCGACGTACCGATCGCTACCACCGGCTGAAAAAAGAGGGCTATACCGAGGAGGAGATCTACCGGAACTTCCGGGCACCAGTTCAGATGAAGGTCTTCTCGTGGAACGGCCCCATCGATACGGTGATGACTCCGTTTGATTCGATCCGGTACTACAAATTCTTCCTGCAGGCCGGACTCATGTCGATGGATCCTCACACCGGGTACATCCGGGCCTACGTGGGTGGAATCGACAACAAATACTTCCAGTACGACCATGTGATCCTGAGCAAACGGCAGGTCGGATCCACTTTTAAACCTTTCCTTTACACCCTGGCGATCCAGGAGGGGGAGACTCCATGTACCCACTATCCTAATGTCCAGCCCGTTATCGAGCTGTGGAATGGCGACAAATGGGCGCCCGAGAACTCCAGCCATGACAGGATCGGGGAAGAGGTTACGCTGAAGTGGGCGCTTGCCAACTCCAATAACTGGATCAGCGGCCAGCTGATGAAAAAATACTCCCCGCAGGATGTGATCACCATCGCACGGAAGATGGGGGTGACCAGTTACATCCCACCGGTCTATTCCATCGCGCTGGGTTCGGCCGATCTCTCCCTGTACGAGATGGTAGGAGCCATGAGCACCTTTGCCAACAAAGGACAATGGATCGAACCGATCTTCATCACCCGGATCGAAGATAAGTTCGGAAATGTGCTGGAGCAGTTCGTTCCCAAACAACAGGAAGCCATCAGTGAAAAAACCGCCTACCTGATGATAGAACTGCTGAAGGGAGTTGTGGAAAGCGGAACGAGTATAAGGCTGCGGTATAAATATGGCTTTACCAATGAGATCGCCGGGAAGACCGGAACCACCCAGAACCAGAGTGATGGCTGGTTCATGG
>JADHVQ010000027.1 GCA_016783905.1 Bacteroidales bacterium
GATCGAATCTCCGCAAGTGAATGGAGCTGGATTTATCACGGTAATAGTCCGGATGGAGTTGTTGCTGCAGTTAAACAGGTTGGTATATGAGTATGTGATCGATTTAGCGCCTAACCCCGCCATAGCCGGATGGAAATATCCGGTAATCGGATCCACTCCCGGCCCGCTATAGGTTCCTCCCAACGGGATCCCACCCTTTAGTTTAAACGGCTGGGCATTGAGCGTGGTGAGGGTATCAAAACAAATTGAAAATGAGACATCCGGCTGTTCCCCCACCGACATGGTAATGGGATTGGAGGTGGCCGGATTTCCGGAAACACAATCCTCATCTGAGGTCAAAATACAAGTCACCACATCGCCATTACTTGGAGTATAGGTAAATACTGCATTGTTCATTCCTGCATTGATTGCATTGACCTGCCACTGGTAGAATGGATCTGTTCCCCCATGAACCGGGGTAGCCGTGAAGGTCACCGGAATCCCCTCGCAAACGGGATTGATGGAGGCGGCAATGGTAACGGATACCGGCAGCCGGGGATGAATCAAAACGGAATAATCCGTTGTATCGGCCCCGCATCCGGACACCGAAGGAACAATGGAATAGGTGACGGTTTGATCGACGGTATCGCTGTTGAAAAGCGCTTGTTTGATGGAATCTCCCGTTCCGGGCGAGTACCCGGTAACGAACGGAGAGGAGGCGACGGCGCTCCAGGAAAAGGTGCATCCGGCAAGGTTGCATTGCAGGTGAATAGCGGTGGTATCTCCCGAACACAATATGGTGGCCGGCGGGCTGACCGTCGCCTCCACCACCGGTATGATGGTGACGATAACCGTGTCGGGAGCGCCTACGCATCCTTCGCTGCCGGTGGGGGTGACTTCGTAAATGACATACCCGGCGGTATCTCCTGTATTTTCCAGCGTCTGGTTGATGAGCGGCCCGGAGCCATCGGAAAAACCGGTGACCTCTGCGGATGAGCCAATAGCTGTCCAGGAAAAGGTGGTTGCTGCCACATGGGAATAGAGATTGATGACGGCAGACTGCTGGCTGCAGACGGTCAGCTCCGGCGGGTCAAACCACACATCGGGCAGCGGGTGTATCACCACCGGATAATCCAGTGGAATCCCGGGACAAGAGGGAGAGGCAGGCAGGATGGTATAGGTGACGGTTTGATCGACGGTATCCGGATTCTGTAGGGGCTGGTCGATGACCAGCCCTGCCCCATCCGAATATCCTGTAACCAGTGGAGAGGATGCCACGGCTGTCCAGGAGAAATCGCAGGGAGGGATGTTGCACTGCAGGATCACCTGGGCGGTATCGCCCGAGCAGACAGCCAGCGCAGGCGGTTCGGCAATCACGCTGACTCCCTCCACCAAGGTCAGTTGAATCGTATCGGCTCCCACGCAATCGGTTGGGGTGGTTACGGTCACGACATAGATCCCCGAATCGCAGGCGGTAAAGGTCTGTTCGTTGCCGATGTTGAGTTGCCCGGTTAACAGGTTATCCCACTGAAACGTGCATCCCATACAGCTCCCGGCATCAAAAGTCGCTGAGTCGCCGTTGCAGATGGTCTGATCCGGGCCCAGGTTGGGTTGAGGTGTTTCTTGGATGGAGATTGTTATCCAGGCCGTGTCGGTTCGTTTGTCGATATGGCGAACGAACAACTCGACGGTGTAATTGCCCGGGGTGGTATAAATATGCGTCGGGGTAGTGTCGTTGGAAAAATTGGCCGCACCCGATCCCGGGTCTCCGAAATCCCAATGGACACTATCTGCCGGAGGCCAAATGATGAAAGAAAATACAACCGAATCTTCTACGCATTCGCCTCTTGCAGTGAGATATAAATAATAACGTTGAAGGAATTGTGGAAATCCCCTATATTGGTGGTTCCCACCATTCAATTTTAATATTGTACGAACAAAGTTACATCCCAATCCTTGCTGGGACGGAAAATTGATAACCCCCACAGAATCCCAACCCCAATCTAGACGCTGTGTATAAATTTTATTATCCGGACCAAGCTGCATAGCACCTAACCCTAAATTATCTCCGACCAATATCATACTCTGAAGAAAATCAGAAGAATCTGTTTTTTGAGCATCATATTGTCGAATGGGAGAAAACTGACCTTGATTACCATATGTATCTGCACTAGCAATATATAGATACTTAGTGTCAACCGAAAACTCTGCAGTAGACCAACCATTAAAAACATAATATGGAGGAAAATCAAGAAAGAGAAAAAGGGGAGAAACCTCTCCTGTATTTGTATTAAAATTACAATATTCTGCAATAGAATCATAAAGACAGATTAGTTTACTCCCGTCCTGAGAGATCCGGATCATAGTAGGTCTGGGAAAGAAAGAATTACATTGAAATAAGCTGTTGCTTACTATAGGAGTTGTATTGAGGCCGGCAGATGTTATCCTGTAAGATAAATAGGAATATCCGGTATCAATCCTGACCACAATCCAAACATCCTTATTATTCATATGTCTCGTACCGGTAAGTGCATTAACCGTTTCTTCAGCTCCGGGAACCGGGATGTTTTTCTGCCCCGGAATGATATCTCCAAGTCCGCCATCTAACGTCATGTCAATGACCGAATAATATAATCCCTTGATATAATTTGGGCTTATTGATATATTCATGGAAAACAAGAAATATTTTTGAGGGTCATCCAGCTTTTGCACCGAAAAAGCCTGTTGGGTTGCCATGTAAGAACCCAAAAGTCCGGACCCATTGGGCATTGGATCATTATTTATATTATAGACGGCATTGTCGTTGGCATAAAACAACAGATTACCCATTGAATCTGAAACACTGGAGCAGTATTCTTGCGAATGAAAAGTACCATAATACCTTGGAATTGCCACCGGACTTCCCGAATTGAAATCTAGTCCACAGTGGTCTCCAAAACGCCATTGGTTCCATTCGCCTTGAGAAAAGCTAACTATAGGCAAGAGTACTATCAGTCCGATAAGGATTTTTATCTTCAAAACGAGAGATTAATATTTATCATATATATCCCCATCTGTCGGCGCTACGGGTGCTCCTGTATTGAAATCCAGACCGGCATCAATCCCAAAATATCAGATATTGTTTTCACCTTGCGAAAAAAGAAAGCAATGAAACGTTGAACAAACACCTATTAATAATATCCGTAATAATTGCATCATTTTAAATTATTCATTTCATTGCTTTCTTTTTGAAACAATCCTTGATATATTTTAGTTTAAAGTAACATTAATCTGTGGTGTGCTACAACTTTCCAGATCACTATAAGACAAAGAGTTTGAAGACTTTGATCCACAGCATGTTGGAAGCAGTTCCTGTCTGCAAACAGTCACATTAATTATATAACATGGATTTTGTTCTTCGATTGGAAGTTCACTACATTCATAGGAGAGATCTAAGTTCCACCCTTCTGAAAGATCGTTTATTGTTGTACTACAATATTCGTTCCCTCCAAAAGTGACCGAAACCCTTGCTGTGTAATAGCCATACCATTGGCCGGAGCAGTTGTCTGTAATATTAAGATCGAAGCAAATGGTTGTTTGAGAAAATACGGAAGTATTCAAAGCAAAGCAACCGAGGGTTACTAATGCTAACACAGTAAGTAATTTTTTCATGATTTTCAAATTTACTGATTTCTAATGATTTTTGCAAATTCATGCTCCCAACATATCCTATGATCCGGCTCATCATGAAATCATTGCTCAACGACTTTTACAGGAGCACATTATCGGGCAATGTCGTATCTTTGCCGCTTACCTCCTTTCTTTTTGAGAGTTTATATATGTTGCTGTATGTATTGCTTTCAATTAGGAAGGGGGTTTTTTAATCACTAGAACTCATTTTACCCTTACAAATTTAAGCATTTATCATGGGTTTGTCAATAGCGGAAAATGGATCTCTTAGTTTCGAAAACACGCGATAATTACGGGTTTCCGTGAAAATAAACAACGAACAAGCACTACTTGGCAGATTGTCAATAGTATACATTTTTGGTTTGCACGCCATTTTTATTAGATTTTTTCTGAATTAATTTGATTTCCTGTAAATTACATATTGATTCTGAGCCCGATCAAGTATTCTTTTTTTATCCATCTTACACTACCTTTCAAAAGGATAGCAAAGCATTCTCTTTCGAAAGATTTAAATCAGGATATTTAAGGATTAATTCTTTCAGGAGGGCTTCATTGCGAAGTAACTTCCTTTTTTTTGTATATTTGTGCTTTTCGGATAAACATATTTCCGTTGGCTGAATGAAATGGAGTGACCCGCAGGGCCAGGAAAAGTTCACCCGTAATTCCCCCACTTAATCATACGGCAGACTTAGAGGAGACTTAGAGGAGCCTTAGAGGAGGTCTGATGCTAAACCGGAGGAATATGGATATGTCAGTCACGGAAATCCTCTTGCACGCCATTTAAATGAAGAATAAAATACGAACGAAATTCCGGTCAAAGCCTTCCCGGCGACGGCAAGCAGGACGACTCTTTATCGCCGCAGCCTTTCTCCTGCCCTGGAGTGGTATCAGCCAGAACCTCAAGCCCATCGAAGCGTATCTCCGGATCGATGCCCAGGCTGATGATCCGTTGTATACCACCTATGCCGCGGCCATGAAACGCTCTCAATTATATGGCGACAAGGCATACAAAATGGACTACTACTCTGATTGCAAGCCGGTTACTTACTCCTCTGATCAGGCCGGATCGATGTTTTGCATCTGGAAGGTAGATGAGGTGGTTATCCGGAACATCGGTGAATATTTCCGGAAGCCGGTGGTTCTTTTCTCCTTCCCGGATATGGTCATCCTGGAGTATGAGCCTTTCAGAGGGATTCGTGTACGGGAGACCTTTTTCGTATACAGTTCGACCATTGCCCTGGTGGAGATGGAGGTCCGGAATGTGGACAGGGTTCCGCACGAGGTGGTGGCATATCCTGTCCTGGAACTGGGAAACGACTCCCTTCAGATCATCCGGTATGATACCCTGCGGGATAGTTATACCCTGCACCGCTATGAAACCCCCTACCGTTTGATCAGCAGCCTGAAACCGGAGTATGGATACCCGACCCGGGTCAGGGATCTTTTTGCCTCCAACCGGAAGAATGATTCATGGGGTGGATACAGAGGTACAATGGATGATTTCTATACCCTCATCAAAACGGATTATTATGCTACCAACCGATCGGATGAACTAAATCATAAACTATCTGGTTATGTTGATTTTATAGCTATTCAATTAAAGGAACGGTTGAGGTCTGGTGAACAAATTAATTTCAGATATATCCGGGGATTTCAGGATCAGAAAGAGCCGGTAAATTCCTTGCAGGAAGAGATGGAAGAGGTAAAGAAGATTTACCTGAAGACCTATTATGAGGATGACCTTATACTCTTTTCCCGCATTCCGAAGATCCGCTTCAATACCAAAGATGAGAAACTGGTCTATATCAGTGCATTTAACCTGGTCAGGGGTTCAATGTACCCTCCTTCCGGGCAGACTACTCATAATTTTTACGTCTTCAGCCGGAATCCGCTATGGGGATGGGGACACGGGCATCAGGTATTGCATGAATCCCTCGGCATGCTGGCCTATGTATATTTGGACCCTAAATCGGCTGAAGGCTCACAACGGGTGTACATGGAACAGCAACGGAGCGATGGCTTGATTGCTTACCGTCACGGTCCCAGGGGATTACAGGACTATCCGCATAACAATATGTCGACTACCTCTGCCCCATTCTTCAACTGGATCAACTGGGAGATTTACCAGGTAAGCAAAGACAAGAAGTTCCTTGAAGATGCTTATAACTCGGGATCCAAGTACATCAACTGGATCATTGAGAACCGGGATACGGACCGGGATGGCACCTTTGAATGGGGGCCCTATGGTTTGATCGAGAATGTCAGGGATTGGTATAATGCTGTGTTCCAGGTTTCTGCCGAACGTTACCTCGATGTGGACAAAGAAGATATCTCTGATGAGCTTGAATGCCTGGATTTGACCCTGATGGTGATCAAGGAGGAACGCAGCCTGGCTGAGATGGCCAAAGCCCTTGGCAAACCGGAGGAGGCCCTGCAATGGCTGGAAAAAGCTGAAATGACCACCCAACTGGTCAACGAACGGATGTGGAATGATTCGACCGGCTTCTACTATTCGGTGAACCGGGATGATCATGGATGGTATTTCATGACCAGGGATTTAAGGAGGCAGGAGATCATCGGATTCCTTGCCTTGTGGGCGGAAGCCGCACCTCAGGAGCATGCTGCACGTTTGATTGAATCGCTTACTGACACCACGAAATTCTGGAGAAGGTATGGCGTTCCCACGCTCGCTGCCGATGATCCCTGGTACAGTCCGAATGTGGATTACTGTTGCAAATGGAACGGACCGGTATGGCTGCTCTGGGATTACATGGTGTACGAAGGGCTTAAAAACTATGGATACGACTCTCTTGCCCATCAGCTTGCTGGCAAGATGCTGGATGCAGTGGTTACGCAGTTACGAAAGAACCACAACTTCTGGGAATCCTACAGTCCGGATAATGAGGCGCTAAACTGTCCATCAAACTACATCTGGGATGCGATAATGGCGAAGGTGTTGATTGAGGAATACATTGAATAGCTTGCTCGTCATTGCGAGGAATCCCGCACCTGCGGGATGACGAAGCAAGGGATTAGGGATATAAGATATAGGATATAGGGTTTGAGATATCCGATTGGAAAGTTTTTTAGAACTTTGCATTTGAAACATAAGATCAGAACACTATGAAGATATTTCGTTTGTTTTCAGTGATTTCAGGGCTTTTGGCATTGACCCTTATGGGCTGCGATCCCTCGACCAACCGGGCAGACCTGGAGAAGTTATTATCTCCGGCCGCTCTCCCATACGCCAAAGCAGCCAAACAATACCAGGTGGCCAGTACCGACTCCACCGGACAGAACAACGACCGGATTACGATTGCGCCCGGAGCCACGGCTACCATCCTGAACGTTACAGGGCCGGGGATTATCACACGGATCTGGTTTACGGTCGACTCGCGGGATCCCAATTTCCTCCGGAAACTGGTGCTGAAAATGTATTGGGATGATGAAACAGAACCTTCTGTGAATGTGCCTTTTGGTGATTTCTTCGGGTGCGGTTTTGAGTACCGGCCATACATCTCCCAGTACCTTGGCATGACCAGCGGAGGGTATATCTGTTATTTTCCGATGCCGTTTGAGAAATCAGCCAAAATCCAGGTTGTCAATGAGACAAGCCAGGAGATTTACGCGTTCTACTACCAGATCAACTATTTCAAGCTGGAAGGCTACCTGGATCGCAGTGTGGGATATTTTCATGCATACTGGAACCGGGATATCCGGACCGATTACGACTCCAACTACACCATTTTGAAAGCGGACGGTCGGGGGCATGTGGTGGGTGTCAATCTCCAGATGCAATCCTATGACGGGAGTTTGGCTTTTCTGGAAGGAAATGAGGTGGTCTATGTGGATGGGGAGAAGAAGCCATCAATCGTTGGCACCGGTACAGAAGACTACTTTTCCAGTGGCTGGTATTTCAACCAGGGTGAATTTGCAGGGCCTTTTCATGGCTTGATCCTGAAAGATGACAGCCTGGGAAGGATCTCAGCTTACCGCCTGAACATCATGGATCCGATCCCCTTTAGGAGACATATCCTTTTCACCATCGAGCACGGGCATGACAATCAGGTAATTGCTGATTACAGCAGTACCGTATACTGGTATCAGATGGAGGATCATTTTGTATTTCCGGAGCTTCCCAAAGCCGGTAACCGGGTCCCGCTCAAACAGATCACGCCTAACAGCCTGATAGAGGCTGAGGATTTGTCTTTGTCATTAGCGGGGATCCCCACTGAAGTGGTGGATGTTTCGGAACTGAGTCCCGACTGGAGCGGGGGAAAACACCTGCTGTTCCGTTCCGACAGCGGTTCCGTTATCACCATAAACCTCGAAAGGATGTTCGAGTCGGAATACCGGATTGATCTCTATTTCAGCAAAGGTCCGGACTATGGAAATATAGAGATCTATCGCCAGCAGGAGATGCTTGGCAGGTTTGATGGGTATGCGCCTCAATTGCAGGCAGGTGGAAAGATAACACTCAACAACATAGCCCCTGCATATGGAAAGATTAGCCTCCGGCTTAACGTTACCGGGAAGGCTCCTGCATCCTCAGGATACCTGCTCGGTTTTGATGGAGTGGATATCATACCGAAACGAACCTTTATCCCCGACTGGTACATCCTGGGACCTTTTCCGAATCCCAGAATTACCGAAACTCAACGGTTGGGGCTGGATTCCATTTATCCTCCTGAGATTAACATTGACATCAATATGAGATATGGTGGCGCCGGAGGGCAACCTATTCGCTGGAAATACGTAACAACCCCCAGGAACGGGTATGTTTCACTCCGGGATAAAGTAGATCCGAACGAACTGGTTGTAACCTATGCCCTCACCTACATCTATTCATTGCAGGAGAAAAATGTCCTGCTGATGATCGGAAGCGATGACGGCGCCAAGGTATTTTTCAACAACAAAGAGGTTTACCGATACCTGGGTGTGAGAATTGCTGAACCCGATCAGGCAATCATCCCGGTTCATCTTCGGGTAGGGTGGAATAAATTGCTTCTTAAGATTGAAAATAACCTGGGGGGATATGCCTTTTATGGACGCATTTTAGACCCGGGTAACACATTGTATTACAGTGCAAAACAAGAACGACCTCCCCAATCATGGTTGGTAAAAAACTAGCTGCATTCCTTATTCTGTTATTCAGCATGTCCACCGGATTAACTGCCCAAACCAAGGTTGTTCAGGTGAGTGAGGTTCCTGAGAACTTCTGCGTTTCGGAAACGGAATGGAAGCTCTACCGGATGATCAACGAGTACCGACGGCAATACGACCTTCCTCCTATTCCTTTATCCCGTTCACTTTGCTACGTTGCCAATACCCATGTGAAGGATCTGTTCTTTCATCATCCTGATATTGAACCATGTAACTTTCATTCCTGGTCGGATAAGGGTCCCTGGAAGCCATTCTGCTATCCGGGGGATGAAGACAAAAAGAATTCGGTATGGGATAAACCCAGGGAGCTCTCCGGCTATCCTGACAAGGGTTTTGAGATCGTGTACTGGGAGAATAGCGCCGTGGTCATCGATAGTGTGATCGCCTTCTGGAGGTCGTTTGATTATTTCAGTGGTTTTTTAATGAATACAGGAAAATGGCAGGAACGTAAGTGGAAAGCGATCGGAATCGGGATTTGCCAGAATTATGCCGCAGCCTGGTTTGGAGAGGTAGCAGATCCGGAAGGAGTTCCATGCATCTGCGGGCAAATACCTGCTGTGTCGGGCAAAACTACTGAGCGATCCGTTCCGGCTATATCTGTCAGTGGCCATTATTACATCATCGTAAAAAGCCAGCTACCACTCAAAGAGGCTGAGAAGGTGATGCAACAACTGCTGGCGAAGGACTTCAAACAGGCGAAAATTCTTCAAAATGGTGAGAAAATAAGAGTATCGATATTCGATACGGCTGATCGTGAAGAGGCTCTTCATCTGCTCAAAGAGGCGAGAAAACTATACCATGACGCCTGGTTGCTAAAACAATGACCTAATCCTGGGCATCACCGCCTGGTACCTGAACACCTATGACAATGACATTGCTCTGGAAAACGGAATCATGGCCATGAAACGAGGGATCACCAAATAAATATGGTCAGGGATGGTCACCCTGGGCCATTCTGATCGATGGAAATGAATACACCATCATGTACCTGGCCAACTAATCCGACCAACCTGTCTAACTTGTCTAACCTGTTTAGCGGACGCAGTCCTTCACCAACCTAAAGCCAACCGTTGCATTCCGGTCGAGGCCGGGACCAATCAGCAGTAACATCTCCGGGTGGTCGGCAGGAAGAGTCCCTCCTGTTACGTACCAGATGCTCGATGTTGGGTGGTAAAAACTCCCTCCCCTGATGATCTGATAGTAATAACTTCCATTATCGTAGATGTCGCTCGTCATCTGCCATACATTTCCAATCAGATCTTCTACCCCGAACGGACTGGCTCCAGATGGAAATTGATCTACCGAAGTGGCATGGTTCAGGTTAAAATTGCAAACTGTGCTATCCATCTCATCACCCCAGGGATATTTACGCATATCCGTTCCTTGAGCAGCATATTGCCACTCCACCTCTGTCGGCAGCCGTTTGGCAGCCCAGGAGGCATATGCCTGAACATCATCCAGGTTGATAAAAACCACAGGGTAATCTCCCTCTCCCTCTGGGCACTGCCCATTGACCCAGTGTTTCAGGTAATTAGAAGTGTCCTCAGCTTCATATCCTGTTTCCCGGATGAAGGTCTCCCACTGCCGGTTTGTGACCGGGTAGCGATCCATGAAAAACCCTCTCATTTCGAGAGCCACCGTATCTGAATGATCCGGAAGCGGGATAAAAGGCTCCAGGGTGCCGTGGGCTCTTTTAGTATAAAACCTGAATGTCCCGGGAGGTATCTTTACCATTCCTTCAGGGCATCTCTTTGAAGAGCTGGTTTGTTCCATCCGTGAAATGATACGGGGTGTGCTGTTATCAATCAAACCCACTCTTTCATCAGCCAGCTGATCTTCGTTAAATAGTTGTATCACAATCTTTTTCGTGGTTGGCGGTACGTAGTCCCAATAGGGAATGGCATGCGTTCCAGGTTCGAATGTGAACGATTTGGAAGCATAAGAGGGATTCTCAGCTGTCAGGATTATCCGGTATCGGGGATCAGGAGGCGCTGAAAAGAAAATGGTATCAGGGCTGAGATTAACATCCAAAAGAGCAGGCAACTGTGCGATACAGCCGACCGTCCCCTCGCGGCGCGTATGGAGCCAGGAGCGGTCAAATGGTTCGACTTCCACCGGAATCATAACATGATCCTTTTCCTGAATTGGGAGGATCTCATGATGGTTCCAGAGGTCCACATAGTGATGATCTTCCGTGAGGTCATCCACCTCAAACAGGGGACCTGAAAAACCCTCCGGTTTCAAACTCAGAATGGTGTACAGGGTTTTGGTTCCATCATTCCATCGGTTGACATAGATGCTGTCTTCTTGCGTAGGAAGGAGCGGCAAATAATTGTAGTTGTGAAAGACCGTGCTGTTTTCCCGCAGGATCCTGGTGGTTCTCCCCATGTATGCATACTCCGCTTTCATCCAGGCAGGGCGCCCCGGCCGCATGGTGTTGATCTCCACCCCATACCCGTTGAAGAAGGCACACGCCAGCTCCCGATGTAACCGGTCATCAGCCAGCTGGAGCACCCGGAAGATGGCAAAATCGGGCTTGATGAACTTGTTCAGATTCACAGGCGGAGGCAACACCAGGGCGTCATGCACACGTCCGGATACAATTCCCGGCATATCACGGGGTACAGCCATTCCTTCGCTATACATGATGATCCCGGGCTTCACCTTGTCAGCAGATGCCTGAAGCTCGAAACTGGAGGCGCCCCGTGTGTCAAGTACTACACCATCGGCATCAATTTGCCGGAGAAGCTCTTCCATGCCTATTAAGTGGTCCTCTTTCCTGCCCGATTCGTCCCATGGATTATAGGAGATGAAGTACTTTTTACCGTTGGCATGAGCAAAATCGGATTGCCTTCTCAGTTCAGCAATCCCACCGGGAAGGTCGCGGTACATATCCCACTGGTTCCGCTGATCCAAACCAAGCCGGGGCCATGTGGGCCAGAGGGTGAAAATGTCGTAACCACCTGTCAGGGAATCGTACTCAAACAGGCTGTTGTAATAATTGTATGTGCCTGATTGCCAATCATAAAACTTCTTGTCCCAGGCAAACTGCAGCAGCATGATGTAAGCATGGTTCATCCATTTGAGGTCCTCGCGCTCAAACATCGTCAGATCAAAGGAATCGAGGTCATAGAGCCACCTCTCCTGAAACATCATCTTCAATCCTTCATGCCAGTCGCCGGCATGGATGTCAGCCCAAATCGTGTATTCCACCCACCCTTCTGGTTGTAAGGTGACAGCCCATCGGTCCAGCCTGGTTCTCTCCCGTTCACGGTCCGTTCGTCGGGCCAGCGCAACCAGGGAAAGCGTGTCGTTGATCCGGAAATCGGCAAAACCCAGATGCCAGGCATTGTCAGGCAGGATCACTCCCACAGGGCCAACCCCTGGTCGGTACAACCTTGACCGGCAAAGGTAATCGGGCCACTCTTTCGTTCCCCCGGCTGAAATATAGACTTTGTCATTCCCCTCTCCCAGCGGGACAAGATTCTCTATCCGGTGATCGGTTTTGCTCCTGTTTGTCAACCGCATCCTGTATTTTAATCCCGGTTGAAACGTGGTGTCGCAGGTGATTGTTCCCCCGATAGAATCTTCCAGGCTAAAAGAGATATGGTTGCCATTATATTCCGGCTGAGAACAGAAGGAGGCGACGAAGTTATCGTCTATCAGGAGGGTATAGAACGGGATCTCGTAAGGGAGTTTCACTTCGTTGCCATCAGCCATTTGAATTGCCTTCATGGCAACCGAATCAGGCTCGCAGAATTTTAATCCCGTAATCTGTGAATACACAGGCATTATCGCCACCCCCAATACAAGGCAAACGATAAGCTTCCTGGACTTTATCATCCTAAATAAATTCGTAATTCGTAAATCGTAATTAGTAAAAAAGGTCTCTCTGCGCGAAAGCCTTCTCGTGTTCCAGCAGCCACTTTTTACGCCAGAGTCCGCCGGCGTAACCCACCAGCTTACCGTCGTTCCCGAGAACGCGATGACAGGGAATGATGATCCAGACCGGATTTTTGGCGTCGGCCTGCCCCACAGCCCGGAAGGCTTTCGGATCTCCTATTCTATTTGCAAGTTCATGGTAGGTGATGGTCTTGCCATAAGGGATCTTTTCCAGCTCCTCCCATACCTTCATCTGGAACTCTGTTCCCATTATATCGAGTTTCACTGTAAAGATTTGCCGTTGCCCTTCAAAATACTCTTTCAGTTGCAAGACAGCTTCCCGGAGACAGAAAGGGACAAGCCATTTCTGGCGCTTTTGATCACTGATCGAGACGGTTTGAATACCCCGGTTTGTACCGATGATCTCAACATAACCAATCGGGCATTTAATCCAGGCACTTTTTACAGATTTCATCTTATTTTGTTTTTGATCTTTTTGCACGTAATCCAAAGAACAGCATCAAGCCACCAAAAATAAGCATAAGCAGTCCAGACCAGAGATTAACATTAATTTCCAAAGAGCGTTTATAGAGTTCCGGATCGGCTTCCGTGGTCAATCCGAAAATGAGCAACAGCAATCCGAGCAATGAGAACATAAAACCAATGGGTAACCTGATGTCGATTTCCATATTGATTCCTCCTTACCAGAATAAAATTGATAAAATGATAGCGATAATCCCAACAACGATGGCTAGGACCTGGGGCCTCTGGTACCAGTGTTTGCTCTCATCTTTGATGCGGGGAGTAAGTGAGTATACCAGGCCGGTCAGTTCCTCCTTCGTTTTGATCTGTTTTGTAAGCAATGAAATGATGATGGTAAACACGAAGCAGGTTGTAAAAGCAAAGATGGCTGTCCAGAAGTTCTGAGCCATCTCACTGGGGTAGGTATGCACAACCGTACCGAGCCATCCTCCTTTGATCAATGAGGTAGCTCCGGCAGGTTGTGTAAGTCCGTGATGAATGGCTGCGGCGGTAGTACCTGACAGCAAGCCGAAGAAGGCCCCATGGCCCGTGGTTCGTCGCCAGAACATCCCCAGCAGGAAGGTAGCGAACAGCGGAGCGTTGATAAAGGCAAAAATCAGCTGGAGGAAGTCCATGACGTTGTTGAACAGCTTCGCCATGTACGCTGCCCCGATGCTGACCAGGATCCCGAACACCGTGGCCATCTGCCCCATCCAGAGGTAGTGTTTGTCGGATTTTTCGGGATTGATATAACTCTGGTAGATGTCGTAGGTCCATACGGTGTTGAATGCCGTCACATTCCCTGCCATGCCCGACATGAACGAGGCCATCAGGGCTGTGAGCCCCAGCCCCAGAACCCCGGTGGGGAAGTAGTGCCCCAGCATCATCGGGATCACCTTGTCGTAATCGTAGGAGTCTCCTTTTAACGGAAGAGCAAATCCGCTGTCAGGGTTCGACGTGAGGGCGATGGCAATCATCCCGGGAACGATCACCAGGAAGGGGATGAACATCTTTGGAAGTGCACCGATCAGGGGTGTTTTACGGGCCGCCGACATCGACCCGGCAGCCATGGCCCGTTGCACCACCAGAAAGTTGGTGCACCAGTAACCGAAAGAGAGGACAAAACCCAGTCCCATCACAACCCCGAACCACTCAACGCCCATCGGATTATCAGAGGCATTCGCTACCGGCCTCCAGGTCTCGGTCCAGGCCCCGGCCGCATACCCATGGCTGGTTGCGACTTCGGCGAGTTGTATCTTCAGCCCCTCCCAACCGCCGATGCTCAGCAATCCAAGAAAAACGAGGGGAAGGAACCCGATCACGATGAGGAAAAATTGCAGTACCTCGTTGTAGATAGCTGATTTCAGGCCGCCCAGGTAGGTATAAATCAACACAATCATGGCAGAGATAAAGATGCTTAAGGTGAAATTCCATCCCAGTAATGTCTCCATCAGCATCGCCATGGCATACATCGAGATTCCGCTGGCGAAGATGGTCATCACCGCAAAAGAGACAGCATTAAACCCTCGTGTCTTCTCGTCGAACCGAAGCTTGAGGTATTCCGGAACCGAACGGGCTTTGGATCCGTAATAGAAGGGCATCATGAAAAGACCGAGGAAAATCATGGCGGGGATAGCCCCGATCCAGTAGAAATGGGTGGTGATCATCCCGTATTTGGCACCGGAGGCCGCCATGCCCATCACCTCTAACGCACCCAGGTTGGTGGAGATAAAAGCCAGACCCGTAATCCAGGCAGGGATCGACTTCCCGCCGGTCAGGAAATCAGCGCTCGACTTCATGTGCCTTTTCAAAGCCCATCCAATGCCCAGGACAAAGACAAAATAAACGCCCATGATCGTATAGTCGATCCATCCAAGTGAGAAAGCGCTATCCATAAAATGAAGATTGGTTGAGGGTGCTATTGCAAAGATATAAAAAGAAAAATAGTTATAGTTTTGTAGAAACAGACTGCATAAGACGTAAGGCGCCATGAAAACAGCCACGTTTATCATCTTTTTCTCTATTGTGCTGGTCGTTTACGGTGCAGTAAATACCTATATTTTCATTCGCGGGCTTCAAGCTATCCCTTCAGGTTCCCCATGGAAGTCGTGGTTTTCGGTCTTTTTCTGGCTGGTTGCATCCACTTTTATCCTGGCACGTGTACTGGAGCGTGTTTATCCTTCTTTGCTCAGCGGGATCATCACCTGGATCGGATCTTTCTGGCTTGGATTCATGTTGTTTTTTTTCCTGGCCGTCCTACTGATCGACCTGGCCCGGTTGCTCAACTCGTTTCTTCATTTTATCCCTGCATCGTTCTACGCCAACCTGACGCATACAAAGGTTATCACGCTTGTTATTGTTCTGGGACTATCGGTACTATTTGTTACGGTCAGTTTTATCAACGCCCGCATCCCACGGATCA
The DNA here is from genome assembly GCA_016783905.1 of Bacteroidales bacterium. Lineage (GTDB taxonomy): Bacteria > Bacteroidota > Bacteroidia > Bacteroidales > FEN-979 > QYOJ01. The sequence goes on from JADHVQ010000027.1 coordinate 15,638, forward strand.
GGGAGCTGAACCTCACGATATCCAAACCTCAGGCGAACCCGGGTGAACTCACCATTGTGATGGCGTCCGACATCCATCTGGGTACCATTCGCAAAGCCAACCGGCTGGTAGAAAAGATCAATTCGATGGACCCTGATCTGGTGCTTCTTGCCGGTGATATTGTAGATGAAGACCTGGCCCCGGTGATCAATAACAACCTGGGAGAGGCGTTGTGCCGTATCCAGTCAAAACTGGGCGTGTATGCCGTCACCGGAAACCATGAATACATTGGAGGGGTCGGATCGGCTGTTGAGTACCTGGAAAAGCACGGAATCAGGATGTTACGTGATACATCGGTTCTGATAGACAATCAGTTTTACCTGGTGGGCCGCGACGACCGCGACAAACCCAGGTTCACAGGTAAACCGAGAAAAGATCTGGAAGAGATCATGGCGACCGTAGATACCGCTTTTCCGGTCATCCTGATGGACCACCAGCCATTCGACCTTGCCAAACATGCCACAATGGGTGTCGACCTGCAACTCTCCGGCCATACCCACCACGGTCAGCTCTGGCCATTCAATTACATTACCAATGCCATTTATGAAGTCAGTTGGGGATATCAGCAGATCGGTAACACGCACGTTTATGTCTCCAGCGGCTACGGCACCTGGGGACCGCCGTTGCGGCTCGGCAACCGGCCGGAGATCGTACTGATTAATTTACGATTTACAAATTGACGATTTCCGATTTATCATTCCTCTCATTCGTCATTCATGTTCATTTGAACAACTTCTGTATCTCTTCCAGAGTCTTCTTTTTGTTTCCGTGAATTTTAAAGGGAATTTTGGGAATTGACGTAAATATGGTAGATGAATTAATAAAAATAGAACGCGGATGACACGGATTTGAATGGATTTACACGGATAAGAAATCTGTGTTTATCAGCGCTACCGAAGGTATCTGCGTCATCTGCGTTCCAATTTTCAGGGTTTAACAATCAATTCTTCTCCAGCGTATTGAATAATCTTATCCGGATGTAGAGTGACCTCAACTCCTGTTCCATGGCCTGGTGTCACGATGACTACCTGAAACCGCCTGGCTTGTAGCATACCGGGAAAAGATCCCTTACGCTTACCGATTGAAAGAATCCCTGCTTCATGGTTCCAGTTGAACTCGATCGTGGAAAAGGCTCCCTTCTCATAGTTGTAGTTATCCCCTTCATCTTCATACAACGTGAATGAACCATTCGCTCCTGGATAGATACGGAGTTCGATGGGATCGGCAGGTTTTTCATCAACGTATTGAAGGAGTGGCCCCATGGGAATGATGGAACCTGCTTTTGCATATAACGGGATGAGATCCACCGGGGTTTCACGGGTGATTTTCTGACCTCCTTCCAGCATTTCTCCCGTCCAGAAGTCAAACCATGAATCGTTCTCAGGAAGATACAGCGAAATGGATGCCGGAGATTCCAGGGAGCGGTTCAGAGCTGTATCGCGGCAAAAGTACTGTTCGTTGGTGACCGGACAAACCAAAAGCGAGGGGCCGAACAAATACTCATTATCTATCTTCAGCACCTTTTTATCTTCCTTGAAATCCATCGCAAGGCCCCGCATCATGGTATACCCATCATTGGTTACGTTCCAGGCAGTTGAGTAAATATAGGGCAACAACCTGTACCGGAGATTCAGGATCTTAGCCATGGCCTCGTATCCCCAGTCTCCGACATCGCCAAATTGCCATACTTCTCTCGGTGCATGCGTACCATGCGACCGGAAAATGGGGCAAAAGGCGCCAAACTGAAACCACCTGACATAAAGTTCCTTGTATGCCGGATCCGAAGGTCCGCCGGGGTATAGACCAGGTCCGAAGCCCTTGTCGTGACCGTGCAGGAAAAATCCCCCGATATCGGTTGTCCAGTATGGGATCCCTGCCATGGTGAAGTTGAGACCTGCAGAAATCTGCCTCCTCATGATATCATAGCTGGCGTTGATGTCGCCCGACCAGGTAATGGCTGCATTCCGCTGCTGTCCGGTAAAAGCGGAGCGGGTCAGGATCAATGCCCGTTTATCGGAGTAAGCATTGCGCCAGTTCCGGTAAATCCCTTCAGTAGTCATCAGTGAGTAGGGATTCAGGAATAGATCGATGGGGCCTGCAGCCGTATTTCCAAATCTCTTGATATTGAATTCAGACTCTTCGAAGGTATGCTGGTCGGCCAGTTCAGGTTCGGTTGCATCCATCCAGAGGCCGTCAACTCCTTTCGATAGTAATCCGTCACGAATGTACCTCCAGTAAATTTCACGCGCTTCCGGATCAAATGCATCGTAAAAGTATCCTGAGCTCCAGTGAACAGGAGAATAGGTCAGGCTCTTATCGTTCAACTCTTTAAATAGTTCTGTATCGCGACCTATTGCGGGCCATATCGAAATCACATAGTGGACATGGAACAGATGATGTAACCTCTCCAGCGTTTTTTCCGGTTCCGGATAAACCTGTGGATCAAATTGCATAGAACTCCACATGTTATTTTCGCCCCAGTATCGCCAATCCTGAACGATCACATCAATCGGCAACCTCCTCATACGATATTCCGCCACCACATCGGAAAGCTCTTTTGCATTGATATACCGTTCCTTGCTCTGCCAGAATCCAAACGCCCATTTTCCGAACATGGGAGCCTGTCCGGTGGCATGCCTGTACCCAGCGATGACGTCATCCACATCATTCCCGATAAAAAGGTAATAATCCACTGCATCTCCGTATTCCGACCAAAATGTGGCCCCGTTCCTGTCGTCCCGGAAAATGGTTTTGGAATAATTATCCCACAGAATCCCCCACCCTTTGGAAGAGACCAGGAACGGATTCACGGCCGTGGTGTTGGTCTGCACCAGGACGACCTCTTTGCCCCTGTGATTCATCCATCCATACTGGTGTTGCCCCAGCCCGTAGATGCCTTCATCGGCAGACAGCCTGAAGGTCTCAAACACATTCCAGGTCGGTGTATCACCGAGGGTGGTCGGACTGAACGCCCTCTCTTTCTCTGCCAGGATCAGCTCTCCGGAGCTATTGTAGAACTTACCCAGGATGGTGGAGGTTTCAATCTCCAGGCTCGCTTCAGCTGTTTTTAGTATGATATCCCCTCTTTTTTTCGTCATTTCCCATGATACCGGACTCCATTCCCGGGTTACGGAAAGACTTTTTTTCTCAGGAATCACGCTTCCAGGGGCACAAATCACATGAAAAATTCGTGGTGCACAGATCTGTACTCTCAGGGTATATTCCTCATAGTACAGTACCACCCCGTCGGGTAGTTGTTCCAGTTTGTATTTGTCCTTTGGTCCTGAAAAAGAGGAAGATGAAACCATAAGCAGCAACGTGAGGAGGGCAAAGCGCATAGGTTGTTTAAACTATCAGTAAAGTCCATTTTGGGAGATAAAAGTAGGAATAAATAAGGAGAATCCGCTATTTTTGCGTCATGAAGAAATCCTGGCTAAGACTCGCTTTCCCGATCATTATTCTGCTCATCATTCTCATCGGGATCATCATTACACTAACTGCCCGGGTTGATCCCGAAGTACCTGTTGTGGATCCTATATCGCATTTTGCTTATCACCTCAACATCGATACCCTGGATATTGAATACGGTGAGGTCAAAAAGAATCAGAATCTCTCGGAGATCCTGGCTCCGTTGGTATCGATGCAGACCATTGACCGTATTGCACGAACTACCCGTTCTGTTTTTGATGTACGGAAAATCCGACCCGGAAACCGCTATGCCGTGGTTACCACCAGGGACAGTTTGAAACGGCCTCTCTATTTCATATACGAAATCACCGATACCGATTTCGTGGTCTACGATTTCAGGGATTCCCTGCATATATACCGGGATGAAAAGGTGGTGACCAAAACCATCAAAAGCGCTACGGGAACGATATCCTCTTCCTTATGGAATGCGTTTGTCGACCATGGTCTCGACATCAACCTGGCCTTGAAGATGTCAGATGTATATGCCTGGACAATAGATTTCTACGGACTTCAAAAAGGAGATAATTTCAACGTGATTTACGAAGAATTATCCATTGACACGATACCTGCAGGGGTGGGAAATATTCTGGCCTCCCGGTTTGAATCATCTGGCCACGATTTCTTTGCATTTTACTTTGAACAGGATAGTGTAGGAACCTATTTTGATGAACTGGCTCAGAGCCTGCAACGTACCTTCCTGAAAGCACCACTCCGCTTTTCCCGCATCAGCTCACGGTTCAGCCATTCACGCAAGCATCCGATCCTGAAGATCTCCCGTCCGCATCACGGCGTGGATTATGCTGCTCCGAGTGGAACCCCGGTGGTTGCCCTGGGCGACGGGAAAGTAACAGAAGCCCGTTGGAACGGGGGATTCGGCAGGTTTGTCAGGATCAGGCATAACAGTGTCTATTCCACCGGTTACGGCCACCTTTCAAAATATGGGTCAGGGATCAAAGCCGGAACGTACGTGAAGCAAGGCGACGTGATTGGTTACGTTGGCAGCAGCGGCCTATCCACAGGGCCCCATCTCGATTTCCGGGTCTATAAGAACAATTCACCGGTAGATCCACTAAAGATGGAATCGCCCCCGGCAGAGCCTGTGGATACAGCAAATCTCAACGTATACAATGCGCTGATGAAGACCATGATAGCGAAATTAGATTCCATTCACTGAACCTGGTCAGAGCGTTTTTTTCATACAAATGTGCAGCGCCGGACATAAAGAGCTGTCGGTGTACCATTTACAACGGGGTTTACATTTCAGGCAGGCCACGATCATCTCCTCATGATGCTGGGCTTTTGAAACCCAGTATGGATTTCTGTTCCAGGAGACGGGCAATGGCGATGCCATCATCCAGGGTGGGAGAGTTGGCGCCCATCTGGCTGATCAGATATCCATGGGCGCCATGGATCTGAACCCCGTCAAAACCGGCCTGTTGTGCACGGATGGCAGCCTTGATGAAATCCTCGCGGAGGGAATGGATCTCCTCCGTGGTCAGGCTTCTTGATCTTGGATCCTTTGGGTTCGCGGAGGGTCCTACCGGTAGAATGGTCACACTTTCCGGGGCAACCAGTCCTGCATGCGGGTAACGAACCCATCTTCGCCGGCATAACCGAAGCAGACCATTGGGGGCATGATCACCCTGTTCTTAACTGGGATTCCTTTTAGGTTGAAGGAAGAAAAAAGTGGAAGCATAGTTAACCGGCTTTGGTATAAGGATGAGGATTTTTCCACATTTTCCAAACCAGGAAGATGGGAAACAAAAACCTCGGAATCCGGGATCAAAATTGAATAATTCCATCGAAAATTTAAAACCGTACATCGTAAATCGTACATCGTAAATTGATAAGTTTGTATCCATAAAATCAAAAACCATGAAACGTTGTTTTATCCTTCTCTTTCTTTTGGTTCTGGTTTCGGGCCTGTTCACAGGTTGTCAGGATACCGGAGAAAGAAATAAATCATCAAACACCTCAACCCTCGCTATCATGAAAGAACCTTTCGGCTCCATGGATAATAAGGAGGTCTTCCTCTACACCCTCACAAACACAAACGGGATTGTTGTAAAGATCACCAATTATGGCGGCATCATCACCCAGATCTGGACGCCTGACCGGGAAGGAAACTTAGGCGACATTGTCCTGGGGTATGATAGTCTCCAGGGATACCTCCACAACAATCCCTATTTTGGGGCTATTGTTGGACGTTATGCAAACCGGATTGCCGGCGGCCGGTTTACCATGGAAGGTGATACCTACAAGCTGGCAGCCAATGACGGGAATAATCATCTCCACGGAGGAGACAAAGGATTTGACAAAGTGGTATGGGATGCACGTGAGATTGAAGATTCTGCCTCCGTCGGACTGGAATTATCCTACCTGAGCAAAGACGGAGAAGAGGGTTATCCCGGGAACCTGAGTGTGAAGGTTACCTATACCCTGACGAATTACGATGAACTGGAAACAATCATTACCGCTACTACAGATAAAGCCTGTCCGGTTAACCTCTGCAACCACACCTATTTCAACCTGAGTAAGGCTGATACCAACGTGTTCGGTCACATTTTATCAATTGTTGCCGCTCAATTGACTGATGTCGACGATGAAATGATCCCAACCGGGACATTGCCCCCGGTAGCCGGTACTCCGATGGATTTTAACACGCCGCACCAGATAGGATCCAGGATCGAACAGGTAACAGGCGGATACGATCATAATTATGTGCTCGATAAAAATCCCGGGGAGCTTGCCCTTGCAGCTACGTTACTCGATCCTAAGAGTGGACGTAAAGTGAAGATCTATACCACCCAGCCGGGCATCCAGTTCTACTCAGGCAACTTCCTGGATGGTTCTATCCATGGGAAAGACGGGAAAGTATATGGTAAGCATTACGGGTTATGCCTGGAGACCCAGCATTTTCCTGACTCCCCAAATCAGCCTGATTTTCCAAATACCATCCTGAAACCGGGAGAGACATATCGGGAGATCACGGTGTATAAGTTTGGGGTAGAGGAATAATCCTCACTCCATCCGACACCTCCGCCACATAGAAATCGGCTGTCAGGCCTGTCTTTTCGTGGTAGCGTTTCCCTACCTCTTCTCTAAAATGATCCAGCGCCTCATTCGTCACCAGGGATACGGTGCATCCGCCGAATCCGGCACCGGTCATTCGTGATCCAACCACTCCATGTATTTTTTGTGCCTCAGCAACCAGCGTATCCAGCTCAAAACCAGTTACCTCATAGTTATCGCGTAACGATTCATGAGAAGCATTCATCAGGGCTCCAAACTCCAGGATGTTGTTGTTCCAGAGGCAGGAAACCGCATTCAGTACCCGTTGGTTCTCTGAGATGACATGCCGGGCCCGACGACGGAGGACCTCGTCGGGAATCTGTTCCTGGACTTTGTAAAACTGCATGAAGCTGATTTCGCTAAGCTGGCTTATGTCAAACAGTTTACTGAGATAGGTGACAGCCAACTGGCACTCTGCAACCCGTTCGTTGTATTTCGAATCAGCCAGTCCGCGTTGCTTATTCGTGTTTGCAACAACCATCGAGATCCCATCAAGGAGAACAGGAACCATTTTGTTCTCCAGTGTTTTGCAATTCAAAAAAATTGCATGAGCCTTCTCCCCCATCCCCACCGCAAACTGGTCCATGATGCCACAATTGACTCCAACAAACTGATTTTCAGCCTTCTGCGACAATTTTATCAACTCAACTAACGATAGGTCTGCATCCAGGAGCTCTTTCAGGGCAAACGCGGTCACCATTTCAATGGAGGCTGATGATGATAATCCGGCGTTATTTGGAATATCTCCTGAGAAGAGCAACTCCATGCCTCCGATTGAAATCTTCCGTTGCTGGAACTGATCCATTACACCCAGGGGATAGTTTACCCAGTGGTTTTCCATCCTGGTGAAGCTCCCTGACAACGGAACCTCTGTTTGAAAATCAACATTGGTGGAGGCCAGCCGGATGACTGGCTCATTCACCTGCCGAATAAGCAAATATGTCCCGTATTGCAGAGCACATGGCAGGACAAAGCCACCGTTGTAGTCGGTATGTTCTCCAATCAGATTCACCCGCCCCGGAGCGAAATAGATTGCCGGGAGCTGTTCCGGTTTTCCAAAATGTTGAAAGAAGAGATCAAAAAGCGATTGATGGTCCATGTGAAGCAATTATGGATCGAAATTAACAAAAAGTAGAATGAAAAGACTTTGTATACCGGTTGGAAAAATCAATTAATTTTGCCGAAAGTATAAAAAATTGCCATCCATGAAAATAATTCCGAAACTGTCACGCTCAAACCTTCTCTGCCTTTTTATCATGGTAACCTGGAGTCTTCCTCTTGCTGCCCAAACAGATGTCAACACCGTCCCCCTTGACGGCACCTGGCAACTTAGACAGCAGGGATCTAAAAAAATCTACAATGCAGTTGTCCCCGGGGTTGTGCACCTTGACCTTCAACGCAACCAGGTGATAGCGGATCCATTTTATGGCGCCTACGAAGAGAAACTCCAATGGATCGGTGATACAGGATGGGTATATGAAAAATATTTCGAACTGGATCGCAACTTTTTTGCCAACCGTAACATTCAGCTTGTTTGTGAAGGACTGGACACCTACGCAAATGTTTACGTGAACGACTCGCTGGTGATCACGGCAGATAACATGTTCAAGACCTGGTATGCCAATGTGAAACGGTTTCTCCGAATCGGATACAATAAGATCAAAGTGGAGTTTCCCTCCATCACGAAACTGAACAAGGCCTTCTACGAAAAGCTACCCTACAGGCTGCCAGGGGATGAACGGGTGGTATGCCGGAAAGCAGCGTACCAGTTTGGATGGGACTGGGCCCCCCGGTTTGTCACGATGGGCATCTGGCGTCCCATCTACATTAAATACTGGAAATATGTGGATGTACTGGGTGTCAATTTCATTCAAAAAAGCCTGACCGATACGCTGGCGGAGATGTCGGCTTCATTTGTCATGACATCAACCCTGACAGATACGGCTGAATTCAAGCTGATGTTTGACACTACCGTATTCTTTAGCGGAAAGGAGTTACTTACCAAAGGCATCAATGCAATCCGTATTGACTTCGACATGACCAATCCTCAACGGTGGTGGCCCAATGGCATGGGAGCTCCTATCCTCTATAATCTGGGATATCAGGTGTGGTTTGCCGGACGAAAAGAGGCGGAAGGTCATCAGAAAATCGGTCTTCGCACCATTGAACTGGTGCAGGAAGCTGATTCCATTGGTAAATCATTCTATCTGAAAATAAACGATAAACCAGTGTTTATCCGCGGGGCAAATTACATCCCAATGGATAACTTTCCTTCGCGGATTACTGACTCGATGTATACCGCTCTGATTCAGGACGTGGATGCAGCCAATATGAACATGCTCAGGGTATGGGGAGGCGGCATCTATGAAAACGATATCTTCTATGACTTGTGTGATGAGAAAGGGATTATGGTATGGCAGGATTTCATGTTTGCCAATGCCATGTATCCTGACGATGAACAGTTTTTCAACAGTGTGAGGGATGAGGTGATCCAGAATATTGTAAGGCTCCGGAGGCATCCCTCTATCGTACTCTGGTGCGGGAACAATGAGATCGAAGAGGGATGGTTCAACTGGGGATGGGCAAAAGATTACGGATACAGCAAACGGGATTCAGTGAATATCTACCATAACTACCGGAAGATCTTCTATCAGCTCATTTCCTACTGCCTGTACCGACACGACACACTGCGTCCTTACATCACCACCAGCCCCACACATGGCTGGGGACGGGGTGAGAGCCTGAAAGAGGGTGACATGCATTACTGGGGTGTGTGGTGGGGAAAAGAGCCCTTTGAGATATACAATGAAAAAGTGGGGAGGTTTGTATCGGAGTATGGTTTCCAGGGATTCCCGGATTATACGACCATCGAGAAGTTTACCCGCTCCTCCGACCGGCACCTGGGCTCAAGTGTGATGAAGGCTCATCAGAAGCATCCGGTAGGATATGAGACCATCGATGAGTATATGAAGAGGTACTATAAAATCCCAACCGATTTCAAAATGTATGGCTATGTAAGCCAGCTCTTGCAGGCCGACGCCCTTAAAACGGCCATTGAAGCTCACCGCCGGGCGAAGCCAGCCTGTATGGGAACACTTTACTGGCAACTGAATGACTCCTGGCCCGTCGTCTCCTGGTCAACCCTCGATTATTACGGGCAAAAGAAAGCATCCTACTATGCTGTGAATCGTGCTTACCGCGAATTCTTTGTTTCACCTGTGATGGAAGGCGACAGGCTGAAGGTATATGCTACCATTGATGAACCTTATGGGCAACGGGCCGGTCTCCGGATTGTCCTGGCCGATTTAGACGGAAGAGTAGTCTGGCAACAGGAGATGATGCAGAATTTTCCGGCAGACCAGACGGAAGTGGTCATCGACACCAATTTGGCCTCCTACCTTCAAAATACCGACAAATCCTCCCTCTTTATTTTCGCTCAGATCTATACTATCATGGGAGTGAGAGCAACCAATGTCTGCTACTTTGTCCCTCCCAAAGATCTGAAACTGGAAAAGGCTCCGATCGATATAACCACAACGGAGACACAGGATGGGTATATGGTGGATCTCTATACGACAAAGCTGGCTAAAGGAGTCTACCTGAGCACCCCGGTAACCGGCGAGTTCAGCGATAACTATTTTGATCTCCTCCCCTTTGAGGAAAAGCGAATCCAGTTTTTCACAAACGAACGGCATGACAACTTTCAGGATACAATAAAGGTCATCTCGCTGATTGATTCCTATCCACAAAAGTGAGATGGTGAGATGGTGAAATGGTGAAATGGTGGTGAAAAGAGTTGTTTATTTGTTGATGGGCATTTTTCTACTCTGGGCAACTGGCGTTATGGGTCAGAGGCTGGTTAGGTTGACTGATTTAGTGGATCCGTTTATTGGAACCGGAGGGCACGGGCACACTTATCCGGGGGCCTGCTACCCGTTTGGTATGATCCAGGTAAGTCCGGATACCCGGCTGGAGGGGTGGGACGGCTGCTCGGCGTATCACGCCTCCGACGATACTATCTTCGGCTTCAGTCATACCCACCTCAGTGGAACCGGGTGCTCTGATTATGGAGATATCCTGCTGATGCCCGTTGTTGGAGAGGTTAAGCTTGCAGATTATGCTTATGCTTCTCCGTTTCCTCTCTCTTCTGAGCAGGCATCCCCCGGGTATTACAGGGTGAGACTCTCAACATATGAGATTGGCGTAGAGCTGACAGCCACAAAACGGACCGGGCTTCACCGGTATACCTTTCCGGCTTCCGATGAGCCCGGAGTGATACTCAACCTGCAACACCGGGACCAGGTGCTGGCATCGGGACTGAAGGTGATTGGCGACAACGAGGTCGAAGGCTACCGGTTTTCCTCTGCCTGGGCCAGGGAGCAACGCCTCTTTTTTGTGATCAGATTTTCCCGCCCGTTCAAGGAGGTTATCATCGAATCCAATGGAGAACCATTGGAGGGTATGGATGAGGCCGAAGGAGATGACCTGAAAGCCTGCTTCAGGTTCAAGGGATTCAATAGCTATGATGAGCTTTTGGTGAAGGGTGGAATTTCGGCAGTGAGCACAGAAGGAGCCCGTCTGAACCTTGAATCAGAGAATCCCGGGTGGAATTTCGACCAGGTGTTGGAGGATTGCCGGGTGGCCTGGACAAAGGAGCTGGAGAAAATCACAGTTAGCGGAGGAAGCAGGGACGACCGAATGGTCTTTTATACAGCGCTTTATCATGCACTGTTAAGCCCCAATCTATATATGGACGTCGATGGGCAGTACCTGGGCAGAGACATGCAGGCCCATCAGGCTGACAGTTTCGACTATTATACCGTATTCTCTTTGTGGGACACTTACCGGGCGTTGCATCCCCTGTTGACCATCATCGATCAAAAGAGAACCAATGATTTCATCCGGACCTTCCTCCGGCAATATGATGAGGGGGGAATTCTTCCGGTATGGGAGCTCTCGGCCAATGAAACAAACTGCATGATCGGTTATCATGCTGTCCCGGTGATTGCAGATGCTTACATCAAAGGGATCCGTGATTACGATGTGGAGAAGGCCTTCGAAGCGACGAAACAGAGTGCAAACCAGGATCATTTTGGCCTCCGGTATTACAAAGCCCAGGGATTCATTCCTGGTGACCAGGAGGGCGAATCGGTCTCCAAAACCCTGGAATATGCGTACGATGACTGGTGTATAGCCCAGATGGCAAAAGAAATGGGTGAAGAGGGTGATTATAAAGAATTCATCCAGAGGGCCCAGTATTATAAAAATATCTTTGATCCATCCACCGGCTTCATGCGTGCGAAACTGAATAACCAGTGGTTCACTCCGTTTGATCCCTATGAAGTCAATTTCAACTACACTGAAGCCAACGCCTGGCAATATACCTTTTATGTGCCACAGGACATTGCAGGATTGATGGATCTGATGGGTGGAAAAGAGCGTTTTTCAGAACACCTGGATGAGCTCTTTGAGGCAGATGTTCAAACCACCGGACGTAACCAGGCCGATATCACCGGATTGATCGGTCAGTATGCCCACGGAAACGAACCCAGTCACCACATGGCTTACCTCTACGACTATGGTGGACAACCCTGGAAAACCCAGGAGATCGTTCACCGGATCATGCAGGAGTTTTATCGCAATCAACGGGATGGATTGTGCGGAAATGAGGATTGCGGACAAATGTCAGCCTGGTATGTTTTTTCGGCATTGGGATTCTATCCTGTAACTCCCGGATCGAATTATTATGCTATTGGCACGCCCAAATTTCCCTTTGCAAAAATTGAGTTGGAGAACGGTAACACCTTTATCATCAGGGCAAACAACCTCAGCGACGAAAATTTTTACATCCAATCCTGTACGTTGAACGGGAAAAGCCATGAGGCACCAGCCATAAGGCATGAGGAGAT
>JADHVQ010000106.1 GCA_016783905.1 Bacteroidales bacterium
GAATGAAATAAGAGTTAATTAGGTGGTCCCATGCCGGGTCTCCATCACGATATCAAAGGTTATTATTGCCATTATTGCCATTTATAATTCCAGCTCCAGCTGGTCATCGCTTTTCGTTTTTCGCTTTTCGTTTTTCGCTTTTCGCTCTTTGTTTTTCGCTGCTGGTTGCTGGTTGCTGGTTTCGGGTTCCGCGTTTCGGGTTTCGGGTTTCGCGTTCCGGGTTTCGGGTTCCGGGTTCCGGGTTTCGGGTTCCGGGTTCCGGGTTTCGGGTTCCGGGTTCCGGGTTTCGGGTTCCGGGTTCCGGGTTCCGGGTTCCGGGTTCCGGGTTTCGGGTTCCTCCTGCCTCGACCCTCGACCCTCGACCCTCTCTTCTTCTTTCGTCCCTCGTCCTTCGTCCTTCGTCCTTCGTCCCTCGTCCCCCGGTTCCAGCCAGTTCAGCTTCTTCACCGGGTAGTGGGTCAGTCGCTTTCCTTTTGCTTTATAGCTTTTTACACCGATGAATTCCGCCACGTCGATCTCCTCTTCTTCGGCTCCTTTGCTCTTCTGTTTCATGTCAAAGAGAATCTGAAGGCGTGGTTCGTTGTCGACAGAAAGGGAGACAAACTGATCGGAGCTATCGATGAACTCCAGCTTCTTCTCTGTTAGCTCAGGGATAAACCGTTTGATGTAATAGTGTTTGGTGCCAGGATCCTGATAGATCACACTATAGATTCTTTCCTGGTCGTATTTTTCAATCCGGAAGATGTTTTCATCGAAATGGGTGGACAGGTCAAAGGAGGTGAACCGGTAATGCCCTGAACGGGTGAAGATGATGATCCTGTCGGCGCCTGAGAAAGCTCCCAGCAGGGCGCCCCGCTCCTCGGTATTGAGTCGCATCACCGTATCATCGTACCAGATATTGAGTGATCCCAGCGTGGAGATCCCTTCCTGGCGGATCTCGATCTTCTTGATTGCGTACTTCGTGAGAATATTCCCTATGGAGTTCCTCCCTTTGATAGCCAGATCAGCGAAGTTGAATTCAAAGGTGGTTTTTTTGATCCGGGATTTCGGCTTCAGATCCACCTTTACCACCTCTGCCTCGCCATTGGGGTTGGCCGAAAAATAGAGCACCTTGGAGCCGGGAGATCCTTTGGTCATATGGTATTCCTTGTCGCGTGTGATTCCGGGTACCGCAAACCGCTTCACCATGATCTTGCCGTTCTTCCCATCCCGGTAGATCATGTTGTAGGTGGTGCGGTTGTCATTCTTCATGTAAACCTGGATATGAATCACATCGTGGCCGATAAAGACTTTGTCTGAGACTTTGGTCACCACATAGGTGCCATCGCCGCGGAATACGATGATGTCGTCGATATCTGAACAATCGCACACAAACTCGTCGCGTCGCAGGGAGGTTCCGGCAAAGCCCTCTTTGCGGTTAATGTAAAGTTTCTGGTTGGCAGCTGCGACCTTGACAGCCTCGATGGTATCAAAATTGCGCAACTCCGCGCGGCGGTCCCGCTCTTTCCCGTATTTCTTCCTGATCTGGCGGAAATGGTCGATGGCGTAATCGGTAAGGTGAGCCAGGTGGTTGCCCACCTCTTCCATCTCCAGCCGGATCCCGTTGATCACCTCATCGGCTTTGTTGGTATTAAATTTCGAGATCCGTTCTATAGGGATCTTCCTGAGCCGCTTGATATCCTCTTCGCTGAGAGGCCGGATGAACTCCAGCTCAAAGGGTTTCATCCCTTTCCGGATAGCATTGTCGATCTCCTCATCGGTTTTGCACTTCTTGATCCCTTCGTAAACCTCATGTTCGATGAAGATCTTTTCTATGGATACGTAATGCAGCATTTCATTCAACTCCTCCAGCCGGATCTCAAGCTCTTTCTTCAGCAACTGAACCGTATGGCCGGTGGAGTTCCGGAGGATTTCAGAAACTCCTACAAACCGGGGTTTCCCTTTTTCAATGATGCAACAGTTGGGGGAGATCGGCACTTCACACAGGGTGAAGGCAAAGAGGGCATCCATGGTGGTGTCGGGGGATACTCCCGGGGCAAGGTGGATCAGGATCTCCACATTCCTGGCGGTATTGTCATCGATCTTACGGATCTTGATCTTGCCTTTGTCGTTGGCGCTCAGGATCGATTCGATGACCGACCCGGTGGTGGTTCCATAAGGGATCTCGGTGATCACCAGGGTTTTTTTGTCGATCTGTCCGATTTTGGCACGCAACCGCACCTTCCCGCCGCGTAATCCTTCGTTGTATTTCGACACATCAGCCAGTCCGCCTGTCGGAAAATCGGGGTAGAGTTCAAACTCTTTCCCCTGCAGTACTTTGATGGAGGCATCGATCAACTCATTGAAATTGTGCGGCAGGATCCTGGAGGCCAGTCCCACGGCAATCCCCTCCACCCCCATAGCCAGCAGCAGGGGAAACCTGACCGGCAGGGTGACAGGTTCTTTGTTGCGACCGTCGTAAGAGGCTTTCCAACCCGCGGTCTTTGGATTGAAGACCACCTCCAGGGCAAATTTGGAGAGGCGTGCTTCAATGTACCTGGGCGCTGCAGCACTATCGCCCGTATGGATATTTCCCCAGTTTCCCTGGGCATCGATCAGCAGATCTTTCTGTCCAAGCTGAACCAGCGCCTCCCCGATGGAGGCATCGCCATGGGGATGGTATTTCATGGTATGGCCGATGATGTTGGCGACCTTGTTGTACCGGCCGTCATCCAGCTCTTTCATGGCGTGCAGCAGCCTTCGCTGGACCGGTTTCAGTCCGTCCAGGATCTCCGGTACCGCCCGTTCCAGGATGACGTAGGAGGCGTAATCGAGGAACCAGTTCTGGTACATGACATCCAGGTGGATCGCCTCCTCCAGTTTTCCCGATTCAAGCTCCGGGTGTTCGCTGTTCAGATGTTGTTCGTCGGACAATGTGAAAGGTCAGTTTCGGGTTCCGGGTTCCGGGTTTCGGGTTGTTTCAAATTATAGTTGAAAATCCCTAATCCCTAATCGCTAATCGCTAATCGCTATTCGCTAATCGCTATTCGCTTTGTGGTGCAAAATTAGTAATTACCGGGAAAGCGGAGAGGGAGTGTTGATAAAAAGTTTGGTGTATCGCGTATCGCGTATCAGGAAATTATTTTCCGTACTTTTGCAGTTTTACCAGGGTCCAGTAGCTCAGGGGATAGAGCAACAGCCTTCTAAGCTGTCGGTCGAAGGTTCGAATCCTTCCTGGATCACGATACGAGGGACGAAGGACGAGGGACGAGGGACGAGGGGCGAGGGGCTGGTTATTTGTCTTTTATGCAGCGGATGGAATAAACATCCTGTTAATCCGTTTTACAAAATATCCTGGTATACGATGACTTCCCGGTATGGATCTTTAAGAGATAGTTTCCTGAGGGGTAACCATCTATGTGAAGGATGAACACGTCATCCTTGGAGACCTTTTTGAGTAAAAGTTTTCCAGTGAGATCGTATACCTCAATGATTTTTTCATTCCTTGTTTTCCCGGTAAATTCGATCGTCAGTTCAATGTTTGCAGGATTGGGATAGATGGAAAATTCACTATGATCAATTGATTCAATTCCTATAGCACAAAAATATTCCGGAAGAGTTATTTGTTGAATAGCGCAAAGGCGGGAACGAAACGAGTCCTGATCAGGCCCTTGTGGGACAATCATAACATAATCCACTGCAACATTTGCATCATTTTGGCTATGTGTCGACTCTGTTTTGCTGACCCATATTTCTGCCGTTTGTTCCGGTGGAATAAGTACTTTCCCATCCCAGGACAGATTAATCAAGCTCTCAGTAGTGCCGATCCCATTAAATGAATAATAATTTGTGTTTGTTATAAAAATCGATTCAATATTGGCATCCGATTCCAACATTAAGGAGGTTGAATAAAATCTATAGTTTGTCGGGATATTGCCGCTAAAAGTTATTTTAAGCTGCTTCTCAATCAATTCCGTATTTACGTTAAGATGTTTGTTAACCAATAAGTAATCCAGAACTTCCTCTTCCGTTGTCATCCAGATATTGTCTGACCCTGTTTTTCCATATTTGTTTTCAATATAATTCATATGTGTCCTGAATGTAGGAAAATCATAACCATAGTTTCCATTTGTAAGAGAATGTGTAAAAACAACTCCCCAATGATGGGCACCATTTATGCTAGCATCAGCCATAGCATCCACAATCGATGATAAATTGATTTGATTACTGCCAATGTTTGTTCTTCCCATTATCATATTATTGGGATTCCAGTTAGAGGTCACATCAAAGCTTGGATTACCGAAAGGCGCACCCTGGATATAGCAGACCAGGTAACCTTGCTGAAAAGCAGGCAAGTTATAATTTGTATCTCCATTAACATTCACACAAACTTGCATGTCAATGCCTCCAGCTGTTGCCTGTTGAGTCATTCGCTTAATATTACTGTGATTTCGTGCGATCGAATAATCGTAATAACCTGTATCAGAAGTAAGTCCATGATTAGTTATTCCCCATCCAAAAGAGTACATCTCATGAATCTCAGGCCATGTCGTACATAAGTCGGCATATGGCCCGTTAGGGTCATGGAGATCAGTCATGTATTTCCAGGAAAATGACGATGTTGAGCTGCTCATTTTAAATTTTATGTCATTCCCGCAACCATCAGTAAAGGATAAACCCGGATAAGGAACTCCCTCCACAATCCCACCATTCAAAAATTTAAATCCATGTGTGTAAATGTCTTTCTGATCATCATCTTCCTGGTAGTTAAATGAAAAATCTTTATTATATCGTAAGGGGGCTTTATGAACAGAAAAACTAGTAGGTACTGCAGAAAAGGTGACAATAACTTGCATGTTGTCAATGTTGCCAGATCCCTGAGGCAAGGATACAAGAGGGGAGAGAACACTTAATAAAACAAGGAGCTTTTTCATTAATTTATTTTTATTGCATTGCGCAGGATGTGTAATGTATTAAAGGGGATTAGTTAAATATAAAATAACAACCTTACAAATTTACCAAAAATTTGTGGTTGAAGTATTACTGGCATTTTTGCTGAACATTTGCTGAAAATTGAGGAAACGTGGATTTTGCTGAGAATTTTGTGTTTTACTCTACTTACTAACTAATTAGCTACACTTACGAGCTAAATGCATGATTCCGGCAGGAGAGAAAAAGCGGGATATCAGAGATTTAATTGTCCTTAATACAGCGGATGGAATAGCCGTTGTTCTGGCTCCTGGAGTAGCGTTCCACCGTTCCGTATTTGAAACTCAGCTCCCGGTTCCAGGCATTTGCCAGGTCTGCGGTAGAAGACCAGAAACAGGCGTTCTCTGCCAGCAGGGAAAAATTGCCGAGGTCATTCCTCAATCCTGCGGGGAGAGCTGAGAAACCGCTTTCATTCGTGGCGCCGGTGTTCGGATCCATCCACAGTCCCGTACCCTGTCCCAGGGTACCGGTTGCTTTCAGTTTACCGCCGGCTACCCCTTCTCCACCCAGGTAATCAATCAGTGTCTGCCATTCGGTATCCGATGGCACATGCCAGCCTTCAGGACATAAACCGAGGTTACTGTTGACCGCAAACCAGTTATATAACCGGCCATAGGTGGGGGCATAGACCGGGTTTTTATCGTAGTTGCAATAGGCACCTTTCTTCAGGTCTCCCCATTCAAGGGCATCCTGGACGTTGGGGATGGAATCCCCTTTATCGTACCGGACCGCCTTCAGGTTCTCAGCCAGCCACTCCTGTGTACCGATGGTCACGATGTGGTAGACATTCCCGTCAACATCGGTCACCGTTCCGGGATTTACCGGCAGGGTCGTAAAAACCTGTTCGTTGCCATAGGCGGTTCCCAGGTTGTTGGTGGCGTAGGCGCGGACGTAGTAGGTGGTGTTTGGCAATAATCCGGTAAGGGTGCTGGTGAAGGTCCCTGTTCCGGTACTATCCGAGGTTTTATCGGATGCGGTGGTCGGGGCAGGTATGGTACTCCAGCAAACGCCTCTGGCCTTCACCGTAATCCCTCCTCCGGATGTCACATTCCCTCCCCCTGTGGCTGAGGTTTGCGTGATAGCGGTTATGGCATCCGTGGTCACGGTGGGTGTGGTTGCCGTGGGTGGTGGTTCATTTTTACTGCAGGAGATCAGGGTCATTATCGCCGTTGCGGTGATCAGAACCGCAACCCATGGAATTGTTCTGGTTGGTTTCATAAGGGGAGTTTATTTCAGGATACTAAATTAAACGATTTTCCTGAAAAGAAAAAGGGTTGGCAGAAAATAATGCCAACCCTGGATGAATTATAATCCTTTCTTTGTTATCTGATGATGCTTACCTTCTTCCGGATCCATCCTTCGGAGGTCTCGATGGAGAGGATATAGACGCCCGGAGCGAAGCCGGTGCTTTCGATCTGAAGAAAGGTTGCTGGTTGCTCCAGATCCCAGCTTTTTACCAGTCTTCCGGTAAACTCACTGACAATAAGCCGGGTAAAGGTAACCGGTGCCTTTGACACAACGGTAAACGACTGGTTGGCCGGGTTTGGATAGACCTTGATCTGGTTCTTCGCCGGTTCGCCGGTAGCCAACGCGACTACATCCGGGCCACAGATGATATGTTTATAGGCCAGTGTAAAGTTCCCGTAGTCACTGCTGTGATATCCGCGTACCTTCACATAGGCATTTCCGGTGTAAGAAGCTGTCCATTCGATCTTTGAGGAGTAATCCCCGGAGGCCGGGACGGCGCAGCCGTCATCATTTTCGGTAATCCAATCTCCATCCGCATCGTATAGTTCCAGGAAGGAATCAAAGGCCGCAGAACCATCCGTACAACCTGTTTTAAAGGTGTATATATTGTCTTCATCCACAGCTACTTTATAGACATAACAACCCCCGCTTACGATGGCATCTGTTCCACCGGTTTGCCAGGCTTCAGTAGGATCCGGAAGGATTTCATCCTGGGCAATTCCAACGCCCGGAGTTACACAGTGTGGAGGTAACGTGTACTTATAGGCAGCTGTATACGGACCATAATTGCTGCTGTTGTATCCACGGACTTTCACATAATAGATTGTTCCGGTAGCCGTCCAAACGAGTTTAGACCGGTACGATTCACATCCGTCATCATCGCTCTGAAACCAGTCGCCTGCAGCGTTGTATAACTCCAGGAAGGTGTCAAACCCTGCACCTACTGTCTCATCTCCATTAGCGCCAACACCATCTTCACATCCTAATTTGAAGGTGTAGATATTCCCGGC
>JADHVQ010000107.1 GCA_016783905.1 Bacteroidales bacterium
AGGTCAATTCCAGGATCCCCTGCTGCGACAGATGGTACA
Organism: Bacteroidales bacterium; assembly: GCA_016783905.1. GTDB lineage: Bacteria > Bacteroidota > Bacteroidia > Bacteroidales > FEN-979 > QYOJ01. Next base: position 40 of record JADHVQ010000107.1, read on the forward strand.
ATGGCCGTAATACCGAGTTGTGTTCCAGCATGGTGGTGATCACATGATCGCCGGGGTTCCCCAGCCCCTGCAGGATCATGTTGAGGGAATCGCTCGCGTTGTAGCTGAAAGTCAACCTGTTCGGGTCGTCCCCGTTGAACAGTCCGGTGAGCAACTTCCGGGTTTCATGCACTACCTCCTCTGTTTCTATAGCGGCATCAAAACCGGAACGGCCGGGGTTGACCCCGTGGTTCCGGTAGAAGCTGTTCATGAATTCATACACCACTTCAGGTTTGGGAAAGGTGGTTGCTGAGTTGTCGAGGTAAATCATGTTGCTCAAGGGTTTTGGTTTCTGATGATCAGTGCATCCGCAACGATTTCGGCCATCGTTTTGATCTGTACTCCAAGTTTAAAGGTTGCGTTCACCTGGATTAACTGATCCACGCAGTTATGGCACGGCGTGACCACAATTTCGGCCCCGCTTATCCGGATCTGTTCTGCCTTGATCTCCCCTGCTTTCATCCGCCGTTCATTGTATTCACTCATGGAGAGCATTCCCCCTCCCCCTCCGCAACAGTGGTTGTCGGTCCCACCGGGTGTCATCTCCACAAAATCGCGGATGAACTGATGCAGGATGTATCGTTGTTCCCGGATGATGCCTCCGCAACGGACCAGGTTGCAGGGATCGTGCATGGTGACTTTCGTCTTGATCTTTTCCGGATCCAGTTGTATCTTACCCTCCCGGATATAGGCGGCGATACACTCCACGGAGCTCATCACCGGGAAGGGAAAGCCCCGTTCGAGGTAGTTGGGGGACTCCCACCGGAAGGCCCGGGTTCCATGGCCACATTCGGCCAGCACCAGGCTCCCCGCCTGCAGATGGTTCATTTCGTTCCACAACCTGTTAGCGATCAGTGCCGCCTCCCCGTTATTTCCGGAAAAATAAGCATAGTTGGTCACGTCATACATCCGGGTGGAGAGGGTCCAGCTCTCCCCTGCTACATAGAATATCTTCGCCATGGCAGCGATGGAGAGCGGAAAAAATTTGGGTTCCCTCGGATTCAGGGTATACAATATCTGCTTCCCCGGTTCATCCACAGGGATCCGGGCTGCAGGATCTCCCACCTCATCCACCACCTCTTCCTCCATCCATTTCAACGTCTCCACAAACTCTCCGGTTGGGATGGCCATGTTATTTCCCGTTTCCACGGCCGCCTGCACGGTCGACTGCAGGGTGGCCGGGACCATTCCCATGTTGGAAAGCATGTTCCTGCCCACGGCCACCAGGTAAGAGATGTCCACTCCGATCGAACAATGCATGGTGCATCTCCCGCACAGGGTACAGGCACCGAAAAGCAGGTCGACCATCTCCCTGGCTGAAGCTTCATCCAGATCACGGGCGTGGACCAATGCGGGCAGGTACTTACCGGTAAACGTATGATACCGTTTGTAGATGGAGGAAATCAGATCGACTTTCCTCGCCGGAGTGAGATGGGGATCGCGTGTAGCCATGTAAAAGAGGCAGCTCTCAGCACACAGTCCGCAATGCACGCAGCTGTTCAGGTGCGTAAGCAGTTTGCTGTCGCCGTTCCCGCGAAGGGGCTCGAGCCCTTTCCAGATCTGTTCCCGTGTCAATTGGTCCTTCGTCATTCGTCCTTCGTCATTCGTCATTGGTCATTGGTCATTCATAATTCGTAAATCGTAATTCGTAATTTAAGGTGGCCACACTCCCCGCCGGCCAAAGAATAATCCGAGATGGTAGCGGGCAGCGAAAAAATAGAGTACATGCCTGAGTTTACTAATGGGAATATAGAGAAAAAGGATTGCGGCCAGCAAAAAATAAACAGGTCTCAGTCCCGGCAGGTATAGCGTGAGCAGGGTTCCGGTCTGAAAGAGGGTCACCAGGATGTTGGAGAGGTAATCGTCGGGATTGGAGAGGGCGCGAAGTTCACTCCTGAAGGACCTTTTGCACAGGATCCCGATGCCGCATCCGGCTGAAACCACCAGAAATCCGGAGAGGAACAGGAGCAGGTAGAGGGGGAGCGGAAGGTGGGTCCAGATCAGGAAAAAGAGGAGGATGGATAAAAAGGTCCCGAGGTGGTAGAGGATTCCGGCAACATAGGTAGGAAGGTGGAGATAGGCTGTCTCTTTTTTGGCCGGGTTCATGGCACCGGTCATGGCATAAATGACAGCTGGTGCAACCCTGCCGGCGGCAGGGGCTCTATCTTTTGGTCTTCCAAGCCTGATCAGTCGGGAAAAGTGAAACAGGAGGGCTCCAAGGCAGATTCCCAGGGCAAACATGGCTATCCATTCGTACCAGGTCATGTTCGCAAAGGCATCAGACACAGCCATCCGGTTTTGGAAGGCCGGCTACCCGGCAGGCGCCCCGGGCAGGTCCAAACGGAAACAGTTCGTAAATCTCCCTGAGTTTGATACCGGTTTCCTGGCAGATGGTACGGATCATCGGGGCCATCCCCTTCTCCTCATAGTTCCTCCGGATGATTCGTACAATCGCCCAATGCCGTTCATTCATCAACTCGATGCCATCGTACCTGGCAAAAAGCTGTGCCACTTCGTCGTTCCAGAGTTCGGGATTGGACAGGAAGCCGTCGCCATCCACCTCAAAGACTCTTCCCTCAATTTCCATTGTAGCCATAGGCAGTTCCGTTTTTGTCAGAGCACAAACCAGGAGCTGATATCCTTGGAGTGTTGCCTGTCCGAAGGATGTTCAAATTCGTTGGTATGCTTGTTATACGTATAGTCGTTTTGCCAACCTGCATGGTTGGTCTGGATCTGTTTCAGGGCATCAACGATGTACCGGACCTCTTCGTCCAGCATCGTCGGATGCAGGGAGAGCCTGACCCAGCCGGGCTTCAGGGAGAGGTCGCCATGGTTGATCAGCTCGGTGATCGCATGTGATTTTTCCCGGTCCACATTCAATAAAAAGTGGCCATAGGTTCCTGCACAAACACAGCCACCCCGAACCTGGATGCCGAACCGGTCACTTAACAATCTGACAACGAGATTATAATGGATATCGTCAAGATAGAACGAAATCACTCCCAACCGATCCCTGACCTGGTCTGCGAGGATGTGAAGATGGGGAACCCGGTCCAACCCGGCGAAGGCCAGCCTGATCAGATCCCGCTCCCGGGCCTGCATCTCCTCCACTCCCATCTGCTCCTTCAGCTCCATGGCCAATGCCGTTTTGATCGCCTGGAGGAATCCCGGTGTGCCGCCATCCTCCCGGAGTTCAATGTCATCCAGGTACTTGTACTCGCCCCAGGGATTGGTCCAGTCAACTGTTCCCCCTCCCGGCTGATCGGGGACCGGGTTGTGATAGAGGCTGGAGTTGAAGACCAGCACGCCGGACGACCCGGGTCCACCCAGGAATTTATGCGGTGAGAAAAAGATGGCATCGAGTTGCTCTTCCGGATCTTCCGGGTGCATATCCATGGTTTCATAAGGGGCTGATGCCGCATAGTCGACAAACGCAAGTCCCCCGTGCCGGTGCATCAGCTTCGCCATCTGGTGAACCGGTGTACGGATCCCGGTTACATTGGAACAGGCTGTGAACGACCCGATCTTGAGTTTGCGGTCACGGTACCGGTGCAATGCCTCCTCCAGCTTATTGAGGTCTACCAGCAGGTTCTCTCCCGGTTCAACGACCACCACTTCGGCCAGGGTCTCGTACCAGGAGGTTTGGTTGGAGTGGTGTTCCATGTGGGTGATAAAGACCACCGGGCGATCCTTTTCCGTTGGGTATTCAAATTTCTTTGCCGGACCATATACCTTCAACCCAAGGATGCGCTGGAACTTCACGATGGCGCCGGTCATCCCGAATCCTGTTGTCAGGATCACATCATGTGGCCCTGCATGTACAAGCTGCTTGATCCGCTGATGAGCAAACTGGTAAGCCCGGGTCATCAGCTTCCCCGTTTCGCTGGTCTCTGTATGGGTGTTGGCCACAAAAGGGCCCATGTCGTGCGTCAGGCGCTCTTCAATAGGCCGGTACAGGCGGCCGCTACCAATCCAGTCGGCATAGACCAGTTGCTGGGTCCCGTAAGGAGTATGGTAAGAGGCCTGATGCCCGATGATCTGGTTGCGAAATGGTTGGAAATGCTTTTCGGTACTCATGGGTTGGAACAGCAATTTTCACAGCGACATGCAATTGTTGCGATACCTGGCACAAAAGTATAAAATTACATGTTATAACGTGCCGGTTATCATGGATTGCTATGGATATTCTTCCCTGATTTTGACCTCTCACCACTCACCACTCACCTCTCACTTATTCCCTGGCCTTTACCCGCAGCGTGAGGTCATCCATGTACCAGGTTCCTTCCGCAGGCTTCCAGGCATACACCTTGATGTAATAGTTCGGCATGCGGAATTCCGGGGGCATGGGGTACCTGAATGTTCCCCGGAACCATTTCCCGGGAATATACGCTCCGGGCTGGATGTATTCCGATTGCCACTCCACCCGTATTCCGGTGGGTTTATCCCAGATCTCCATCACCAGGTTGATCCTGGTCGCTGAATCCGGGGCATATAGCCAGGCGGAGATCTCCAGTTCATATACTCCTTCGAGGTTTATGGAGTCCAGATCCACCAGAAATCCAGGTGAGAAGGCCTGGGTGCCATCCAGGATCAAGCTTCTCGTTCCCTGGTAAACAATCGAATCTGAAAAGAGGTCGTACCGTCCGGGAACCGGTTCCTCGAAGGTATGTGAGGCCTCAAACGCCATCATTTCCAAAGTCTTTTTCTCCGTGACATCCTGTTTCCTGTAATCCAGGAAAAGGAGAAGGGCAAACCCTCCGGCTACCAGGATGACCAGCCACAGGAGTCTCATCAGGCCGGTTTTGCGGTGGCCCGGAGCGCTGATCCATTTACGGGTGGCAAACTCCGTCTGCATCAGCAGGAATGCCACGCCGCAAACAACCAGCACAAAGAGGATTCCGATCAGCAGGGAGGCCACCGGATTCCCCAACTCATTGGCCAGATTGATGAAGGGGGAACGCATGAATCCATGCACGGCAAAAAGGTACATCGAGATCACCCCAATGCCGGAAACCAGGGCGTACACGTTCTTCATCCGCGCTTTCAGCCCGATCAAGCCCCGGATCGCAACCACCAGGATCACAGCTGCTCCCAGGTTGGCAAACGGCCATAACCAGCTGTATATATTCCCGCCGATGAGGATCAGCAGGGCGACCAGAAACGCCCACCAGGGGAGTTTCACTTCATTACGGGAGGCCAGGAATATTCCTAAGCAGAATTCAGGCAGGTGCCCCATGAAGGTCATATAGGGATTCAGGTCCACCGATTGCATTGGATTGTATAGAAGAATGGTGAAGAGATACCCGATGATCACCAGTGCAGCCAGCCCGATCCAGCCACTTTTCCGGTGGATCCACATCAGCAAAGGGAAAACAAGGTAGAACTGGAAAATGAATGAGTAGAACCACCATGGGCCGGCGATAACCATCGCTTTTCCGGGGACCAGGTTGGCAAATAGGCTAAACTGGATCCCCAGATTTCCCAGGGTGTTGATCCCGATCAGATTCCCGGTGGAGATCAGGGTAAAGATGATGAAGACTATCCCGGCCAGGATCAGGGAGGGGTATAGCTTGTCGAACCGGTGTAACACAAACCGGCCATAGGAGGAGTGGGATTTGCGGGTTGAGAGGGTCAGACCGTAGGCGCTGATCACGATGAAAGCCTGGACCCCGTAATGACCCAGGAAATTGAAAAACACATGGAAGAACTCCAGCGGATTGGTCCTGAGAAAGATCCAGCTCCTATTGATGGATAAGGCGTTGAACCAGAATTCGTTTTCACCTGTGATCGGTGTCACCCATCGGTAATAGTTGTGCAGGATAATCAACAGGATGGCCACTCCCTTCAGGAAGGTGGTATCTTCGAGCGTGAAAGCGCGAATCGTGAAATGAAATTTCATGGCCAAAAATAAGAAAATCCCCGATCATTGAATCACTTTTGCTATCTTGCAATATCAATTCGAAACCATGAAGCTGATAGAAGTTAACAACGAAGCAATCCGGCGGGAATTCTATGACGTGGCCCGCACCCTTTACGCTGATGACGATCAGTGGGTATGTCTCCTTGATGCCGAGATCGAAGATATTTTCAATCCGGAAAACAACATCCTGTTCCGCGACGGGGATGCGATCCGGTGGATCCTGAAGGATGACGCCGGCAAAGCCATCGGACGGGTCGCTGCCTTTTACAACCACGATAAAGCAGCTAAAAACGAACAACCCACCGGTGGCCTCGGTTTTTTTGAGTGTACAAACAACCAGGCAGCAGCCAACATGCTCTTCAACGCCTGCAGGGATTGGTTGAAGGAGAAAGGGATGGAAGCGATGGACGGTCCCATCACATTCGGAGAAAACATCACCCATTGGGGATTGCTTATCGAGGGATTTACCCTTCCGGTATATGGCATGCCCTACAACTTTCCCTATTACAAAGAGTTGTTTGAAGGGTATGGTTTCAACACCTATTATGAACAGTTCTCCTACGAAAAAGACCTTTCAGAACCCTTTCCCGAGAGGCAGGTCAAGTTCTCTTTTCACTTGAAGGATAAGTTTCAGCTGGAGCATTTCTCTTTCAGGAAAAAAGAGAAGTACCTGAACGATATTTGCACGATATACAATGCGGTATGGAAAGATTTTCACGAAGACTATACCCCATTGGATTATACCGAGATCGACAAAGTGATGAACAAAGCCAAAGCCATCATCAATGAGGAGCTAATCTGGTTTGTTTATGATCAGGGGAAGCCGGTGGGAATGGTCATTGTCTTCCCGGATGTCAACCAGATCCTGAAGAAACTCGGAAACGGCCAGTTGAATTTCTGGAATAAATTGAAATTCCTCTATCACAAAAAGAGCGGCACGATTACCCGTGCAAGGCAGTTGATTACCGCAGTAATCCCTGAGTACCAGCGTTCCGGTGTAACCGGCCTTCTCTTTTTAACCATGGTGGATGCCGTGAAGAAGAACAAAATCAAGACCCTTGACATGTCGTGGGTAGGCGATTACAATACCACCGTTAATAAGATTTACAGGTTGCTGGGATTACCAGTAGTTAAAACCCATGCCACCTTCCGCTACCTCTTTGATCGTACCAAAGAGCCACAGCGGTTCACCAATATTGAGACGGAGAAAGCGAAGAGGCTGGAAGG
>JADHVQ010000108.1 GCA_016783905.1 Bacteroidales bacterium
CAACCACCTCCACTTCGGTGAGGGTCATGGTTTTGAGTTTGAAATCGAGGATTACAGGCTTGGTTGCAGTGGTCACCGTTTGCGTTTGCCCGATATAGCCAACATAGGATGCCCTGAGCGTATAGCTCCCCCTGGGAACTTTCAGTTCATACTGTCCGTCCAGGTCGGTGACCCCACCCTTGCCCTCTCCATAAAGGATGAAGGCACCAATCAGGGACTCTCCCGTGGTAGCATCGGTTACGGTTCCCTTGATAATGAAGAGCTGCGCGTGTAGAAGTCCGGGAAACAGTAGGACGATGAAAAGGAGCCGGAAATGTCTCATGCTGTCCCCTGCCTGTTACCGGATCACAATTTTCTGCACAGATACCCGGTTATTCCTGGTTTTCACCTCCACCATAAGTACGGTTTGACGCATGTCCGCTGTGAGATCGATTACTACCTCGTTTGTGTTGGCGACCAGTTTCATGGCATAGACCCTTTCTCCCAGCATGTTGTAAAAGGTGACCAGCTCAATGGGTTCAGCAGCCCGGAGGGTTACCTGGTTGCCGGTGACCGGATTGGGATAGATCTGGACCAGCTCCTGGTTGGGTCTGTCTTCAATGCTCAGCGATTTGCATTCACAGGTATGAACTCCAAGGCTGTCGAAGAAGTTGGCCGGCATCGAGTCATATTCCACAAAGGCATTGAAACTGTCGGGGAAACCGCCGGTCATCGTATTTCCATATGTATTCATTGTGGCCTTGTCGATGCCGTGTTTAATGGAGTCTTTTCTGATCAGGGTATGGTCTCGCGTGAGGTATTCGCCTTCTCCTCTCCAGTAGGGAGGAGTATCAGTCCAGGCTCCGGTAGGATTAGAGGTTCCTCCCTGGGAATTTAACGGCCTGACACCAATTTCGCCGAAGATGTCGATATCAACCCAATCGCTATTGATGTACCGCTGAATGGAGATGGCATCATCGCCGTTCCAGAAAACCACCCGGCACCCCTGGGTTCCGGCGTTGTAGTCGGCCGGGGCAAGGTAGGTCCCTTTGGCCCGTAATCCGGCCCACACCATGGTATCCTGCCCGGGGAAGTTGGTGTCCTGAATCAGTACAACGGTTTGAAAAGGCTGAATGTTTCCAACTAATGGAAGTACGAATTGGATATCCTGATCCGCAATGGTGGATCCGTTGGACCACCGGATCAGCCTGTAGTTATCTGTAAAGGTGATTACATTAGGGGTCGGATTGTATATCTCCAGCGCTTTGTTGTTGTACCATCCCTCCACATATTCCGAAATAAACAGATCTGAACAGTCCTGGGCCGAAACGATGCCGGCCATGACCAGTACAATGATAAAAATGTAAAGTTTCTTCATGACAAACAGGTTTTTTAACAACTGGTGACGAAAAGGCTTGCTACCCGGTTTCCCTCCATTTCGAGAATCCTGAAATCGTAACCGCCAAATGTGAAGTGATCATTTACCTCTGGAATGGTGCCAAGCGTGTACATAGCCAACCCCCCGACGGTGCTGAAGTTACGGGCCTCTTCTTCAAATTCTTCATCATCCAGGTCAGGGATCTCCAGCAGATCGGCGAATTCCCAGAAGTTCATGCTTCCGCTGATGATGTAGGATCCATCGGGATTCTGTTCGTAATCGGGAGGCTCTTTGTCGGTCAGGTCAGGGAGGTCGCCCAGGATGTGTTCCACCAGGTCGTGCAGGGTGATCAACCCCTCTACCGAACCATACTCATCCACCACGATGGCTATGTGGATCTGACGTTCCCTGAAGTTCTCCAGGATATCGGATGCCGGCATATTTTCGGGCACATACAGGGGTTCGGAAAGGATGGAATTGAGATCGGGAGTGTCACTGGAATGAAAGACCCCGATCAGGTCTTTGACCACCAGGATTCCCTTAAGCTCATCGAGGACTCCGTCACAAACCGGATATTTCGAATACCCCATCTCGTGGATGAATTTGAGGATCTTCTCTTTGGTCATCCTGACATCGATCCAGCGGATATCGATCCGGGGTGTCATGATAGAGAAGGCTGTCTTCGCCCCAAAACGGAACACATCTTTGATGATCTCCGACTCCTGTTTATCGATCACTCCGTGTTCGGAGCTCTGGCGGATCATCAGCTTCAGCTCCTCCTCTGTGATGTGCGGCTCGGTACTGGTTTTCACCCCAAAGAGTTTCATGATCCCTTTGGTCGACATGCTTAAAATCCAAACCAGCGGATGCAGCAAGGTAGCCACTCCCTTCATAAAAGGAGCCAGAGCAATGGTGATCGGCTCCGAATGCTTGAAGGCGATCGACTTAGGCACCGTTTCCCCTAAAACCAGGGTAAAATAGGTGACGAGTGTCACTACCAGGGCTAGCGTTATCTTGTATAACAACTCAGGATCAATGGTGAACACCTGCAGGTAAGGCAATACCTTTGCGGTTATCGCAACGCCGCCATAGGCTCCGGCAAGGATACTGGCAAGCGTGATCCCGATCTGCATGGTAGAGAGAAAATCTTCGATGTTCTTTAACTGGTCCAGTGCAATTTTTGCTCCACGGTTGCCATCTTCCGCTTTTTCCAGAAGCCTGGACTCCCGGCAGGATACCAGGGCAATCTCATACATGGAAAAGATCCCGCTGATAAGGATCAGGATAGCTAGTATAAAAAACTCCATGAGTTCAATTCAACAAGTCAAAAGTAACAAAAATATATCACGAAAACGCCAATAGACAAAATTGCACAAAACGAAATTGATTATGATGAAAAAACAGAGAGCTTCGAAAGCGCTGCTGCAATCCCATTGACCTCACGGAAGACCATGGAGAGCCGGTTGCGTTCCTGCTTCATCATACCGCAGGCAGGATGGGTTTTGATGAATTCGATGAGTGCCGAAAATTGCTCCGACCGGTAGAAGCCGGATTCGGGATCGGAAGGAAAGAAAGCCGCCAGCCTCTCTTTGCGCAGCACCAGTCTTTCAAAACCAATACGTTTGGCCAGCCAGCGGAGCCGGATCGTCTGGATCAGCTCTTCGGTTTGGGGAGGAAGAGGACCAAACCGGTCGGCCATCCTGGTACGGAATTGCATCAGCTCCTCCTCTGTTTCTATGGAATCAAGCTCTTTGTATAAATTCAGCCGCTCCGTAATATGGGTGATGTAGTGATCGGGAATAAGGATCTCCAGGTCGGTTTCGATTACACAATCCCTGACAAGCTCTTCCGGCTGATCCACCTGATAGAGATCTTTAAACTCCTGCTCCTTCAGCTCCATGATCGCTTCATTGAGAATTTTCTGGTACATATCAAATCCGATCTCTGTGATGAATCCGCTTTGCTCGGCACCCAGGATATTTCCGGCTCCCCGGATATCGAGGTCACGCATGGCGATGGTGAATCCGCTTCCCAGATCGGAAAACTCCTCGATGGCACGCAACCGCTTTCGCGCTTCATCGGTGAGGGTTGATATAGCCGGAGCCAGCAGGTAGCAGAAGGCTTTCTTGTTAGAACGCCCCACCCTCCCGCGAAGCTGGTGCAGGTCGCTCAACCCATAATGATGGGCGTCATTGATAATGATGGTGTTGACATTGGGGATGTCCAGTCCCGATTCGATGATGGTGGTGGCCACCAGAACATCGTAGTCCCCTTCGATGAAGTCGAGCATCACCCGCTCCAATCTGGCTCCCTCCATCTGCCCATGAGCTACCGCCACACTACTGTCAGGGACCAAACGCCGGATCAATCCGGCAATCTCCTGGATATTTTGTACACGGGTGTTGACAAAAAAGACCTGTCCTCCCCGTGAGATCTCATACTGAATTGCCTCGCGGATCACCTCTTCGTTGAACGGGTGAATCTCCGTTTGTATAGGAAAGCGGTTGGGTGGGGCGGTGTTGATGATGGAGAGATCCCGGGCTCCCATCAGCGAGAACTGCAGGGTGCGGGGAATCGGTGTCGCTGTCAGCGTCAGCGTATCCACGTTTACCCTGAACTGCTTGATCTTCTCCTTGGATGCCACACCGAACTTTTGTTCCTCATCGATGATGAGCAATCCCAGATCTTTGAATTCAATATCCTTGCTCAGCAACCGGTGGGTTCCGATCACGATATCGAGCGTTCCGCTTTTCAGCTCCTCTATTATCTTTTTCTGCGCTTTGGCACTTTTGAACCGGTTGATGTAGCTGACGTTGCAGGGAAAATCCTTCAGCCTGTCCGAGAAGGTCTTGAAATGCTGCAACGCCAGAATGGTGGTGGGGACCAGGATGGCGACCTGCTTGCTCTCGGCTACCATTTTAAAGGCTGCCCGGATGGCGATCTCGGTCTTCCCGAAGCCTACATCCCCGCAAATCAGACGGTCCATCGGGAACCCGGCTTCCATGTCTCGCTTCACATCTGCGGTGGACTTGATCTGATCCGGTGTATCTTCATAGATGAAAGAAGCTTCAAGCTCTGTTTGCAGATAAGTATCTGGTGTACAGGCAAATCCTTCTATTGCCTTACGTTCGGCATAGAGCCTGATCAGGTCTTTGGCAATATCTTTTACCCGTTTCTTGGTGCGGGCTTTGAGTTTTTTCCACGAGTCGGAACCCAACCGGTTCAGGGTTGGTATTGCTCCCTCCTTTCCCGAATACTTCGAGATCCGGTGCAGCGAATGGATACTCACATACAGGATATCCTGGTTCTTATAGATGAGCCTGATGGCCTCCTGCTCTTTCCCGTCATTGACGATCTTCTCCAGACCATCGAACAACCCGATTCCATGATCGATATGCGTTACGTAATCACCGGGCTTCAACCCATAGAGCTCTTTCAGGGTCATTGCCTCTTTGGTGGCATAACCATCCCGCAACCGGAATCTGTGATACCGTTCGAAGATCTGATGATCGGTAAAAAAAGTGGCCTTCAGGTCATGATCGATGAAGCCTTCGTGGATGGAATAGCAGAGGGAACTGAATTCAATGGGCGCCTGATCGGGTTGTTTGGCCTGCACATCCTCCAGGATCGAAAGCAACCGTTCACTCTGCTTGGGGCTATCCGAGAGGATGATGTTCCTGTATCCCTCTTCCGAATGCTTTCGTAACTGAGCGATCAACAGGTCAAAATTCTTGTTGAACGAGGGTTGAGGTGATGTATGGAAAAGAAGTGTTAGATCAGGTGTGAAGAGTGGCTGATGTCCGAACTCAATCACGGGGAAGGCTTGAATCTCCTGCAGGAAGCCGCTGCGGCCAAGAAAGAGATCATTCACGGCTGACTGGTCAATATCGTCTGCAATGGATCCAAGTTCTTCTGCCCAGATAACGGAATGAGTAGAGAAGAAGGAGAAGATGGAGGTATAATCGATCTGTTTCCCTGGATCGATCCGGATATCGGGAACGATCGTAATCTCCTTGTGTGTATTTACCGAAAGCTGTGTTGCCGGGTCAAACGACCGGATTGAAGCGGCTTGATCTCCTATGAACTCGATGCGATATGGATGATCGCCACCAAAAGAGTAGACATCGATCAGGCCTCCCCGAAGCGAGAACTGGCCCGGTTCCAGCACGAAGTCGGTCCGCTCAAACTCATACTCGATGAGCAGGTCCAGGACAAAGTCAAGAGAAACAGCCTCTCCCCGCTTCAGCTTCAGCGTGTGTTTTTCAAAGAACTTTTTATCCGCTACCTTCTCGGCAATGGCTTCGGGGTAACTTACCACCAAAAACTGTTTTTCGCCCTGGTGCAACCGGTTCATCACTTCAGTCCGCAACAGCAGCCCCTGGTTATCCATGACTCCGGTAGCATAGCCGCGTTTGTAGGAAGATGGGAAAAACATCACCTTCTTCTCTTCAGCCTTGTTATCCTTCTCCTCAAAGAGCTGTTCCAGGTCGTTAAGAAAGTAGGCAGCGCGCTCCTTATCGGGAAGGAGGATGAGGTGCACAGCAGGCGCCAGCCGGAACTGGACCGCGGTGGTAAAGGCTTTCGATGAGCCAAGCAGTCCTTTCAGATGGAATCGCCGGGCCTCCCCGGAGGTGAGAGCCCCGGACAGGGTCTGATTCCGGAAGTCCTGCAGGAAAAGAGATGCTATTTCGCTGGCTTTCACTATTGGTTCAGGGAAGGAGTGCAAAGTTACAAAAACGCGGGGTTCAGCACATCAAACAATTCCTTACATTTGTAGTTTATGTAGGATGTAGGATGTAGGATATAGGATTTGGTTTGGTTTGAGAAATGAAGGTAGAGGTCTTTAAATTTGGCGGTGCTTCCGTCAACTCCAGTAAAGGAGTCAGGAATGTACCCCGGGTTCTTGAGTTGTTCAAAGGCAGGTCGATGATGCTGATCATCTCGGCCATGGGAAAAACAACGAATGCCCTGGAACGGATCCTGCACCTCTACATGGAGGGGGATGCCGTTTCCATGGTAGAGGAGTTCAACAAACTCAGGGATTTTCATCTCGATATTGCCAACGGATTGTTCGCCCCTGATCATTCCCTTTTTTCTGAGCTGGAGAATCAGTTTCAGAACCTCCGAATGATTCTCCGCCAGGAACCTATTGTTGAATACGACGAATGCTACGACCGGGTAGTCAGTTTCGGGGAACTCTTCTCCACCACCATCCTGCATCATTTTCTGGTTGGAGAGGGAATCCCTGTCACTCTTTTCGATGCGCGAACACTGATCTATACCGACAGCTCCTTCCGGGATGCCCGCATTGACTGGAAAAAGACTCAACTGGCGGTCCAAAAACAACTTTTTACCCTCTTCCAGGATCACAAAGGAAGCATTGGGCTCACGCAGGGGTTTATCGGTTCCGATCCCGGGGGAAGAACCACCACGCTCGGCCGTGAAGGCTCCGACTTTACCGCTGCCATCCTCGGATATTGCATGCGTGTGAAGGAGGTGACGATCTGGAAGGATGTGCCCGGGGTATTGAATGCCGATCCGAAATGGTTTGATCATCCGAAGAAGCTGGATTTGCTCTCGTTCCACGAAGCGGTTGAGTTGGCCTATTTTGGCGCTTCGGTGATCCACCCCAAGACCCTCAAACCGCTGGAGAATGCAAACATCACGCTCCATGTCAAAGATTTTTTCCATCCGGAGGCGGAGGGGACAAAAATCAAAAGCCTGCAGGAGTGGAAGATTGATACACCGATTTTTATCCGGAAGCAGAACCAGGTGCTGATCTCCATTCTGCCAAGGGATTTTTCCTTTATCGTGGAGGAGAACCTGAGTCAGATCTTCACCATCCTGGCGCAACTTCATG
>JADHVQ010000028.1 GCA_016783905.1 Bacteroidales bacterium
GGGAAAACCATCATCCCCGGAGAAAAGGCTGAGCTGAGCCAGGCGAATCAGCGAATTGTAGTCTTCCCCAATGAAGATCCCAACTTCCTGGCCTGGAAAACCCATCACCTGATCTTTCTCGACGACCGGCTGGATATGATCATCAATACCCTGAACAAGGTCTATCAGACCAACGTCACTTTGGCGAATGAGAACCTGGCTTCCTGCCGCCTCACCGCCACCTTCGACCAGCAGTCCCTGGAGTCGGTACTCAGTGTCATCCTGGCCACCCTGGACCTGCAGGCCGAAAACACACCATCCGGGATCATCCTTTACGGGAACGGATGCAACTGATCCGCTGGCATAGATTAACCACGCTCTTCATGGGGAGCCCCCTGCGCCTTGCCCTTTTTCTCCTGGTTCTTTTCCTGCCTCTTGCAGGAATGAACCAGAACCTGGAAAAGAAGATCTCCTTAACGTTAACAAATACCCCGCTGAAGGAGGTACTTCAACAACTCTCCCTTGAGGGGGACATCCGTTTCTCCTATAGCTCTACCGCCATTCCTGTTGATCAGGAAATTACCTTTACATGCAGAGAAACGCCGATCAGAGAGATCCTGAATAAAATTCTCGGAGAGCGCAACATCGAGTGGCTGGCGATAGAGAACCAGATCGTGCTGAAACGCAAACATGCGGATCAGTTTGCCAGGATTGCCAAACAGGTGAAAGCTCTGCCCTCATTTGTCATCAGCGGATACCTTCGTGATACCCTTACCGGTGAAGCCCTGATCGGCGCCAACATGATAGTACGGGAGTTGAGTACCGGAACCACCACCAATCCCTATGGCTATTACTCCCTCTCCCTGCCCCTGGGAATTCACGAGGTTGAATTTTCCTACCTGGGATACAGGGAAGAGGTTCGTTCCGTGGAGTTGAACAGGGATACCACGATCTCGATTGATCTGCATGAGACCAGCCTGGGGATGCGTGAGGTGGTGATCAGTGCCCGCGACAACGAACAGCTACCGGGCGTCAATCAACCGGGCGATTTCAGTTTTTCCGGTGCCACACTGGATAAGCTTCCCGGATTTGCAGGAGATGTGGACGTGCTAAAGGCACTGCAGATCCTGCCCGGGATCCGCTCCTACGGCGACGGATCTTCCCTCTTTTATGTGAGGGGTGGAAATAATGACCAGAACCTCCTGATGATCGACGAAGCCCCAATCTACAATCCTTCTCACCTCTTTGGATTCTATTCAGTATTGGCACCGGATGCGGTGAACGACATGGAGATCTATAAAGGAGACTTCCCGGCGCGATACGGAGGCAGGGCCTCTTCTGTAATCAACATTACGGCCCGGGAGGGGAATATGAAACGCTTCAGTTTTGGAGGAAACCTGGGTCCCTATGCCTCCTCCCTTACCCTCGAAGGACCAATTATTAAAGACAAAGCCTCATTCCTGGTTTCAGGGCGCCTCTCCACCCTCAACTGGCTCAATTACCTGGTGGATGATGCCGGTTCGTTCGACTTCTATTTTTATGATATCAATGCGAAGATCAACCTGAAAGCCACTCGGAAAGACCGGATTTTCCTCACCTTTTTTACCGGTCGCGACGAATTCAACCGGTTCACCAATTCTGTTTACAGAACCTACGGGATCAGCTGGAATAACATGGCTGGCACACTCCGGTGGAACCACCTCTTCAACCCGAAGCTCTTCTCCAACACAACCCTCAATTACAGTAGCTACAATTACTACCTTTATCTCTCTTCAGACCGGAAGAGCCACTGGCAATCCTCCATTGGCAACCTGACCCTGAAGAGCGATTTCACCTGGTTTCTGAATCCCAATAACACCCTGAGAAGCGGTTTTGCCGTGAGCCGCTATCACTCCAACCCGGGAAATGTCACCCAGCAGGGAGATGAAGAGCAGCTCGAAGTGCGGGATGTAGCCAGGTACACAGCCATGGAATATATACTCTACCTGAGCAATGAACAGAAGATCGGAAAGCGTCTCTCGCTCGATTACGGGATCCGGTTGCCGGTATGGCAGAACTTCGGCCCCACTACCGTCTACTTTTTCGATGCCAACCACGCAGTCATAGATACGGTAAAAGTCGGGAAAAATAACTACTATGATCTTTTTTTCAGCCCCGAACCTCGTGTATCAGTTGGATTTGCCCTGAACCCGATCTCTTCCCTGAAAGCCAGTTACAGCCGCACCACACAGTTCGTGCAGCTGCTCTCCAATGCGACCGGCCCATTCACCTCGCTGGAAGTATGGGCTCCTTCCGGACCAAATATCCAGCCTCTGAAAACCGATCAGATTACCCTCGGCTACTTCCTGAAGTTCGCCTCCTCCAGGTTCTATTTCTCTGCCGAAGGCTTTTATAAATTTTTCCGGAACCACATCGACTACACCGATCATGCCAACCTGCTGTACAACCCGTTGCTGGAAGGAGAACTCAGGTTCGGAACAGCGCAGTCTTATGGATTGGAGCTGATGTTGCAGAAGCCTGCCGGAAAGCTGAGTGGCTGGATTGGATATACCTGGTCGAGGGCCCAGGTGAAAACGCCTGAAGTGAATGATGGGAATCCCTATCCGGCCGGTTTTGACAGCCCTCATAACCTCTGTCTCTATCTCTCCTACGACACCCGGAAACGATGGTCGTTCTCGGCAAACTGGGTATTCATGACCGGAAATCCCATCACCTCGCCTGTGGCCTTTTATCAATATAATGGATATACCGTCCCGGTCTATGGAGAGAAAAATAATGACCGGCTTCCCGATTACCACCGCTTGGATCTTTCGATAGTCTATCGGTTGAACCGGCCTGGAAAGAGATTCAGGCACCAACTGGCGGTCACCCTCTACAATGCTTATGGCAGGGCCAATCCCTTCTCGGAGAGCTACAACAAATACCGCGACAACCAGGGCCGTTTTGTTGTTCCTTCCAACCTCGACGGAAACTACGAGCTCGTGCCTACTGTGATCTCCGTTGCCGGTATCATTCCATCCATTAATTATCAATTCAAATTCTGATGCGAATCCTGGCCAGACATATCCTTTTCCTGATCCTGCTGACCGGTTGCGTCAAGGAGGCGGATCTACCCATTCCTGATCAGCCAGCATCCTGGATCGTGGTGGATGCAACCCTCACCGACGAGCAAAAGGTCCATGCAGTCAGCATTACCATGCCTGTAACCGGACTGAACGAAATACCGAAACCCATCACCGGCGCTACCGTGTTGATCACAACCGCCGACTCACTCTGGATCCTGACCGAAGATCCATTGCAACCCGGAGATTACCTTACCGACTCCCTCTTTGTGGCACAGGTAGGGCACACCTACACATTGCAGATCTCACACGCAGGGAATAACTTCTCGGCTAAAGCGGAGATGGTTCCTGGAAAGGTTTTCAATGAGCTGACCTACAAGAAAAACGAGGGGGATGACTGGTATCACATCGACTGGGTCGCATCAGCCTTTAGTGTTGACAACCCGGCTATGTGGGAGATCCTCATCGACTGGTCCACCCTCCCGGGCTTCATCACCCTGGATCCGGCAGCCTGTCGTGCCCGCCTTCTCTTTTTTACCCTCCCGACCATTGATGTCAGCCAGATCTTTGCTCCAGTGATGGAGCAAACCTCTTTCCCGGCCGGTAGCATCATCAACGAACGGCGTTATTCTCTCACCCCCGGGCATGCCGAGTTCCTCCGGCAACTTCTCCTGGAAACCAACTGGCAGGGAAGCATGTTCCCTACTGCCAATGCCAATGTCATTACAAACCTCAGCCCCGGCGCACTCGGCTACTTCGGCGTTTGCGCGGTGACGGAGCTGTCACTGGTGGTGGAGTGAGGCTCAGGGCTCAGGGCACAGGGCACAGTTGGCAGTCCACAGTCCACAGTCCACAGTCCACAGTTCACAGTCCACAGTCCACAGTCCACAGTCCACAGTCCGCCCGTCCCCTTGTCCAAAACATCTAAAAAATAAGTATCCGCCAATCAGGGTAAAACCGCCTGCCGGTGTATTATAACCAGAAACCCAAAATCACAACGCAATGAAAACAAACCACCTCTGCAAACTTGGCCTGCTCCTGGTAGCAGCCTTTGCACTTACCGTTTCCGGATGTAAGAAAGATCCAGTTGTAGATCCTCCAGCCGGAAATGGTTCCACCTCTGTCCAGCAAATTTCGCAGGACGACAATCATCTCCAGAAAATTGATGACGACATCAACCTCGACATTGAGATCATGATGACTGGTGGTGGTCTGAAATCCACAACCTGGTTGCCCTGTAACGCTACCATCGATTCTACTAACGTGGTCAACGACACCATTACTTACTACATTACGTATCACGGGCTCAACTGCCCCGAAACCCTTTACCGTACAGGAAAAGTAGAAGTGAAAAAGCACGTCGGCACTCACTGGTACATGCCAGGTGCTACCGTATTGGTGAAGATCATCAACCTGCAGGTTACCCGCGTCGCCACGCAGAAGACCATTGTAATCAACGGGGTGAAAACACACAAGAACGTTACCGGTGGTTTGCTCATCCAGTTGGGATATGGAATCAATACCATCGTCCACAAAACGTGGGGATTTATGACGGTCAATTTTGATGACGGAACCAACCGCACATGGAACATTGCCCGCCGTTGTGTCTATACCGGAACCCTCGGACAGTTTGTGATCGGCGTTGACGGATTCGGTCAGGTTGGAGAATACACCAACCTGGTGACCTGGGGTGTGGCCCGCAACGGTGACCAGTTTTACATCAGTGTACCACAACCGGTTCACTATCGCCAGGTGTGCAACTTTAATCCATGCAACGGAATCCAGTCCATCGATATTCCGAGTGCGGATAAAGGGGCTACCCTGACGTTCGGATACGACAGCAACAATCAGCCAGTCGTTCCGCCTGCCTGTCCGACGAAATACAGAGTCGACTGGTACCACGGACAAAACAGCGGCACCATCTACCTTTGGTTGTAAATGGCAGGGAGTAAATCTCTTCCCCCGGACCCTCTCTAAATCAGGGAGGGTTTTTTTGTTCCGGAAAGAAGCTAGCCCTATTTTTATTGCCATTTATTGCCATGGATTGTCAAGAGAGCCGTCATTTATGACGGCTCAGGATCGAGCTTATATGATAGCTAATCCTGATGCCCTTCAGTAGACGATAAACTTTCCGATAGCAATCAGCTCTCCTCCTGACCGGATGGTGCAAACGTACATCCCTGCCGGCAGTCCGTTGCGGTCAATATGGATGGGACTCCCCGGCATCAATTCGGGAATGATGAAAGAGGATACCTTTCTTCCCTGATTTGATCCTACATTTACCGCCGTACTCCCGAACATGTTGGTCCAACCTCCTGTACCACGGCATTCAGCCACCAGGGTGGCTTCGGGAGGTTCGGAGAGTTGAAAGACCTTCAGTCCATAAAATTTATCTGCAGTATAGACCAGGTTGTTTTTCAGATATACCCCTGTCGGGCTGAAATGCCAATCGAAATAAGTTCCCATCTGAACAAGGGTGTTCCCATCGATGTAATACCAGGAAAACCAGAACATCCCGCAGGTGACAGCCACCAGAGAACCATCCCGGGAGATGCCGTTGATCTCTGCTGGGGCAGGTACCGTATCAATCAGGATCAAAGAGTCATTTACCACCCGGAACATGGCCAGGTAGAAGGTGTTCCCGGTTTTTTTACCACAGAAAACCGTATCACCCGAGATCAGCAGTCCGTTCACATTGCTGTTGGTGCTGTCAATGTCCAGAAGCGGGTACCCCTGGAGGGAATCATACGGATTGTAAAGGGCGATCTGCCTAATGGGAAGAAAGAGATCTGAAAGACCTGCAATAACACGTGTCCCCGCATTGGTCTGAATGGCTCGGATGGTCTCACAGCCAAATCCGATCTCCCCTGCAAACTCCGGATTCCCTCCCTGGAACCAGGATTGTAAATTGTAGAATTTCCCGTTAGAAAGAAGGAGAAGGGTATCATTGACAAATGCCATATCCGCGCATACAGGCCCACAGGGTATCCCCCTTCGGATAGGCCCGTTGGCACCATCCACCAGTCTCCAGGAACCCGAGCGTATCCTCCGGCT
Organism: Bacteroidales bacterium; assembly: GCA_016783905.1. Lineage (GTDB taxonomy): Bacteria > Bacteroidota > Bacteroidia > Bacteroidales > FEN-979 > QYOJ01. The sequence goes on from JADHVQ010000028.1 coordinate 6,096, forward strand.
GAAGCTGCGATACATCGCTGATCAGCACCCCGAGCCACTCTGACGACATTGCCAGATACGGAGTGCCATGCATCCGGGCTACATCGAAATGCCAGAGACCCGGACGGATATCAGCCAGGTGAACCATAGCGGTATCTGGAAGACCCGTGGCATCATACACCGGAACCACTGTTTGCCACAGGTTATTCAGCCCTGCACCTGTAGAGATAAAGAGGGTATCGTTTTGCGAGTCCATGTTATTGATGTTGGCCTGCGCGAAGCCGATGATCCCGGGAACGCTGAAGCTGTCAACCGCTGTGAGAAACGGACCATCCAAGTATAGTGCGTTAAAGAAGCTTTGTGTAAAAAGCAGGTTCTGGGGGCCTCCACACACATAAATGATATCATCCCGGAGGTCGCCCCACTGGATGTCCTGCAGGTCCCACACGTTGTTGCTTTGCCACATAGCCACAGAAACCTCCAGGTTGGTGAAGTGGTAGACCATCACCGTTCCTTTCGGGATGCCACGGGCACCAACGGCGATATAATCTCCTTTCCGGCTGACACAAAAAGATTCGTTAGGGCCGAAAGTGGCCAGCCAGGTAAAGGTGTCTGTAATTGTATCGTAGCGTAGCATCCGTACCCGCCTGCCGTCAGCCACATAGAGGGTGTCATGGGTTCGCCAGAGATCGTAGGCCGCGGAGTCACCAGTCATCTCGTAGTGTGCGATTGCCGTGAGGGTATCAGAGGTGGCATCAAGTGCCCACACACCGTCGTGCGTGGCAGCCACGAACAAAATATCTCCGAAGAGATCCGTCTCATTAACCAGTCCCAGCAGGGGCCGGCGGGCCACCACATGAATGTTGGCCGTGTCTTGAGTGTCGTAGATCCACAGGCTGGTGCCGCATCCCACGAAGAGACGCTGCGAGGCGCTGTCGTAGTTGACATGGTACCCTGCTCCGCCGGGTGTCTGTCCGAGTCGATTTAATACCTCCACCTGACTGTAGCCTGTGGCAAGAAAGATGAAAAAGCCAAACAGGCAATTTCTGAAATACTTCAGATATCTTGAATTAAAGCCAATTGTTACATATTAATACTGACAACTGAAACAGCACGATGGTTGTATGGCGTGAATAATGATTGAACCAAATTTCACATTTTTTGTACATTTATGGTTTAAAAGAAGCCAGCAATGATCAGGATCCAGGATCTAGGATCTAGGATCTGAGAACAACCTCTGTTTGCTGTAGAACTTCAGAAGAACCTGGTCAGAGAAGAAGGTGAAAAGAATCAGGAATCCAGCTCCCGCAACCAGTTGCCAGTGGTCTACTACCAGGAGGAGGAATGGATTGATGGATTCACGAACCGGAAAAATCAGACAAACGGTCAGGATGATAAGGGCACCGGCAACGATGCCTGTTTTCATAGCGAATTCCCGGATCAGCTCTCTCCACGTCAGCCGCTTTTCCACTTTTCGAAGCAGCGTATCTGTAAAGGAGAGTGAGAGTTCCCATTCAGGTTTCTCTTTCAGTGCTTCGGTGATCAGTGCATCCAGCTCTTTGAAACGATCGTTCTCGGGGTCCATGATTGCAAAATTAGTTTATTACCTCGTTCCTGTCAATTCAGGGCGCATATCGGGAACCAGTTGCAGGACTCCTTCACGGATCGCCTGCCGTCCCCGGTTCAGATAGCTTTTAATGGTTCCGTCTGGCATCCCGGTGATCTCTTCGATCTCCTTGTAGGATAACTCCTCTAAATAGAAGAGAGTTATTACGGTTCGATATTGAACCGGTAGCGAGTCGATCACACGGTGGACAATTTTTTTCATGCTGCTTTTATCAATGGCCTCATCAGCCGACTCGACAGCCGGTTTTTGAGAAGCTTCCGGAAGATAATCATCGACAGAAACCATGATATTTTTCCCTTTTCTACGCAAATAGGAGATGCTCATGTTGTATGCGATCGCTCCGATCCAGGTGGAAAGTTTGGATTCGCCCCTGAACTTACCGATATCCCTGAAGACCCGGAGGAAGATCTCCTGACACAAATCCTCGGCATCTTCCGTTTGGTCTACCATCCGTACTACCATATGCCATATCAGGTTTTTGTATTTTTCAATCAGAAACCTGTTCGCATGGTCATTCCCCGCCTGCACCTGCGCGATCAGCGTTGCATCATCCATTTTGTTATCTGTCGGTCCTTCAAAAAAAAGGTTGCAGCAAAGAGCAGAAAAAAGAAATGCGAGAAGCGAGAAGCGAAAAGTGAGAAGCGAAAAAAAACATGTTTCCTGCAACCTTTTACCACCGGATCCGACCTATTGTCCAAATCTAATCATTAAAAGTACACAAAAATGGAAACCCTTGGAACTATTGTCATCGTTGGTATTGTCTTTTTTGGTGTTTACAGCCTGATTAAAGTCTTTACCGATTACCTGTTAAAACGAAAGATTGTAAAATCAGGTCACATTGAAAAAGCCGGAATTCTTGAAGCCCCTCCCGTCCAAACCGGGGAGAGTAATCGCTATCCGAACCTGAAGTGGGGTTTGGTTGCCCTGATGGCAGGCGCGGGGCTGATCCTGATTGAGATCTTCAACCGAACCGGAACCATCGTCTGGCAGGACGGCCGCGATAGCTTTCTCCCGATCGGGATTGAACTCGTTGCGATTGCACTCGGTTTTCTGATCTATTTCTTCATTGTAAATGCAAAGGGGATGAAAGGCCGGTAAGACGAAGGACGAAAGACGAAGGACGAAGGAGGTATTTTGTGGGGGCAACCGATCCGGTTGCCCCTACATTTTTTCCGGTTGGTTCAGATATATTTCCCGGGCACCTGTGATGATGGTATGTTGAAGTGAGATCTCCTGACTTTCAAATAGATCTCTCCGCATAGACCATCGTTTTCGCATCTTGGGGAACCCGTATTTCAGTGAGTCGGAAAGGGCTTTGAACTGCCAGAATGCAGCATGCTCATCATAGTCTGGCGGAGCACAATCATACCCTTCCGGGATCGTAGGAGAGCCAAAATAAAATGTGCTCTGCGCTGAATCCCATAATTCATGAGCCTTGCCACCCGCTATCGCAACCCCATGCGCGTTGATCGCTACGGAATCCCCCTCAGCAAATCCTTTGTAGATCTGCAGAACCAGCATCGATGCCTCTTCTCCCGAAAGATCGTTGTTGTGGGCCAGGTAGACCTGCCCGGTAGCAGTAGCCCCCCTTCCGGCCATCAGCAGGTAACACTCCTGGTGCTGGGCTGCCAGAAAAGAGGGGATCTGGACCCAGATGATCCACGCCAGGGAATAAATACGAATCCAATTTTTCATGCACCAACGTTTTATAGTAATCATTGATTCTGAGTGATAAAGATAAGGAATTAGAAGGAATTTGACAGTGTGGCCAGCCATGTTATTTTCCGATTTATTACAGAATCATGATCTTAGTATATATTTTTGATTAGCTTTAACCTCCTTTTCCGAAAGAAACCAATTTGAATATTCACAAAAGAAACCAAACCATGAAGAGATCTTTTTTCACGATCCTGGCAATGGCGTTGCTTGTATTGCTGGGTTGCAAATCACAAAAGGACGACCTCAATATCGTCTATGAAAAGTACACACTGCCTAACGGCCTCGATGTGATCCTACATGTCGACCGATCCGACCCGATCGTAGCCTTGGCTATTCAGTTCCATGTTGGCTCCAACCGCGAAGTGGAAGGCCGTACCGGTTTTGCCCATCTCTTTGAACACATGATGTTCCAGAAGTCAGAGAACGTGGGCGAAGACCAGTTCTTCAAAATCATTCAGGATGCCGGAGGTACGTTGAACGGCGGAACCGGGAATGATGCAACCACCTACTTTGAAGTGGTTCCGAAAAATGCCCTGGAGAAGATCCTGTGGCTGGAATCGGACCGTATGGGCTATATGATCAATACGGTTACCCAAAATACGTTTAACATTCAGCAAAATGTCGTACAGAATGAGAAACGTCAGTATGTCGACAATGCCCCTTATGGCTTCACTTCCTGGGTGATCGCCAACAACCTCTACCCAAAAGGCCATCCCTATAGCTGGACCGTCATCGGGGAGATGGAGGATCTTACGAACGCTACCATTGAGGATGTCAAAGCATTCCACCAGAAATGGTATGTCCCGAATAACGCCACACTCGTGCTGGCAGGGGACTTTGACGTGGAGGAAGCCAAAAAACTTATTGAGAAATACTTTGGAGAAATCCCACGCGGTGGCGATATCACCGATCCCGACCCCATACTGGTCACGCTCGATGAAACCATTAAGGTTTACCACGAAGATAATTTTGCCAAAGCCCCGCAGTTCCGGATGATCTGGCCAACGGTGGAGGATTACAACGACGATGCCTATGCCCTGAACTACCTGGCGGAATTACTTTCCCAGGGTAAAAAAGCGCCTTTATACAAAGTGCTTGAGAAGGAGAAAAAGTTATCATCCAGCCAGTACGCCTATAACAGCGCACAGGAGATCGCCGGATCGTTCAACATCGTGGTAACGGCCAACGATGGGGTCAGCCTGAAAGAGGTAGAGCAGGGAATTAATGAGGCGTTTGCTATGTTTGAAGAGGAGGGATTTACTGAAGCCGATGTGGAGAGGATCAAAGCCGGCCTGGAAACCAGCTTCTATAACGGGATCAGCAGCATTCTGGGAAAATCGTTCCGTCTCGCCTCCTACAATGAGCAGAGGAACGATCCTTCCTACTACAAGGTTGATCTTGAGCGCACAAAAGCTGTAACGAAAGAGAATATCCTCAGGGTATACAACAACTATATCAAAGAAAAACCGTTCCTGGCAACCAGCTTTGTTCCCAAAGGGCAGCTTGATCTGATGGCGGAAGAGTCGGTAAAATCCGGGGTGGTGGAGGAGAGCATCACCGAAGCTACCCAGGTAGAGATAGCCGATATAGAGGAGGAAGAGATCGTCAAAACGCCAACCAGTTTCGATCGCTCACTGATGCCGGCAGATGGTCCCGATCCGTTGCTAAACCTGCCCACCGTTTGGGAAGATGCCCTGGCTAATGAGATGAAGGTATATGGGATCGAGCATCATGAGCTCCCCCTGGTTCAGTTCAGCATTACATTGAATGGAGGACACTACCTCGATCAGCCCGAGAAAGCCGGTGTGGCTTACCTGGTTGCTCAGCTGATGATGGAGGGGACGAAAAACAAAACACCTCTCGAACTGGAGGAGGCCATCGATATGCTCGGAGCAAACATTTATGTGAGTGCGTCCAATACCGATATCTCCATCAACGCCAATGGTTTGGTCAGGAACTACGACAGCATCCTGGCCCTGGTGAAGGAGATCTTGCTGGAACCCCGCTGGGATGAGGAAGAGTTTGCTCTGGCAAAAACCCGCACCTTAAACGCGCTTAAACGCCAGAAAGCCAATCCGAATTCCTTAGTAAGAGATGCATTTAACAAACTGGTTTACGGAGAGGACCATATTTTTGCCATTGACCGCCAGGGAACGCTGGAGACCATCGAATCCATCATCATTGACGATCTGAAGGCATACTACGAAACTAATTTCTCCCCTTCAGTAACTGCCTTCCTGATAGCCGGAGATATTACCCAGGACCGGGTGATGAAATCACTACAGGAGCTGGCGGAACAGTGGCCTGCCAAAGAGGTCCTCTTCCCGGCTTATCCACTACCAGAGGAGCTTACCACTTCGAAGGTCTACTTTGTGGATGTCCCCGGAGCCAAGCAGTCGGTCATCAACATTGGCTACCTGGCGCTGGCTCGTACCGACCCCAACTTCTATCCGGCTACCGTCATGAACTACAAACTGGGTGGCTCCTTTGCCGGAAACGTCAACATGGTATTGCGTGAAGAAAAAGGATACACCTATGGCGCCCGTACCCGTTTCAGTGGATCTGAGATCCCCGGACCTTTCACCGCATATGCCAGCGTTCGTTCTTCCGCAACCGAAGAGTCGATTCAAATCTTCAAAGAGCTGATGGAGCAGTACCGGAATGGCATCACGGAGGAAGAGTTGTTGTTTACGAAAAACGCACTGATCAAAAGCAATGCACGGGAGTTTGAGACCCTCCGTGCCCTGATTAACATGCTGAGCAACATCGCTGAATACAACCTGCCGTTCGATTATGTGAAGAACGAAGAGGCGATTGTAAAAGAGATGACCCTCGAGCGCCACAAGGAGCTGGCTGATAAGTATATCGTTCCCGATCGGATGTATTACGTTATTGCCGGTGATGCCAAAACGCAATTGAAGCCTCTGGAGAAGATTGGCTTTGGGAAGCCGGAGGTGGTGAAGTGATGAGGGACGAAGGAAGAGGGATGAAGGAAGAAGGAAGAGGGATTATTTCAATCGTTTGACCTTCACTGAGTAAATCTTGAAGAGAAATAGGTAAACTCATTCGCCAAATTTACCTCCGTATGCGGTATCAATAAATATTTCCAGGGTTTCCCGCCATTGTTAACTGTAAAATCTGTGGCATGTTTGCAATATTCAAGGGCCGCTTTGGCTTTATCCTGGACATCAATGTCATCGATATCGGTCTCTTTCTTGGTTTCAACCATATAAATAGCTTCGTGGGTTTCTACTATAAAATCCGGTGAATATTGCCGGGAATTGTGTTTCCAGTAAATCCGGAATTGGTTCTTTGCCGGCCGAATCCATTTAAGCACCGGTTTGTCCTGTTCCAGGATGATGGAAAAATCTTTCTCTGTTTTTGAATCAAACTTATATGAATGATGATAAGCCTTTGCAAACCCACTGAATAAAAGACCTGGAATCAAAGATGTAGGTGTAATCGTATCGGTATAAAGATGAATCTTATCCTGCGTGTATTTCGAATAGTTTTGATCAAGGATTCGTTCAAAAGGGTAGACAACCGGCTTCTCAAATTTGGCCTCTTCGATGTAAAAATGAAACATCATCTGGGTGAAAATGAATCGTCCAATCTCTCGCTTATTATAGAGTACTACGTTATATAAGCCATCATCATTCAGATACGTCCTGAATTTCCCTATTGCCTGAGATGCCAGTTTAAACAGGAGATCTGCTTGTGAATCATAATCCACTTCCGGGTAATTCATCAATTCATTCACAAGGATGTTATCATTTGTATCGGAGATAATCCGACCTTTCCCCTGAATGATCTCCTGTGTATTGTCTTTTAATGATTGGCGCAGGATCTCTTCCGATACCGGCTGGAAATTGAGGTTTAGTGTATCAAGATCAAAATCATGGAATCCATGCTTTATTTCTCCCGATTGCTGGATGATGATCCTCGGAATCTCTATTATATTATCTGTGAAGTCTTTGACCGCTTTCTCATAGATTTCCTCAGCTTCGGCAACCATGTCGGCCACAAACAATTGTGTTTGCGGGTCACTCTCAATCCGGCTTTTAAACCGGGCCAGGGCTATTTTCCTCACATCATCGCTATTGATCTCGCTGACATTTCGTGTATGTTTGGCCAATTCCGGCATATCCTGGACCAGCATCTGTTTGATCTCCAGTGTCAATGCATTTTCTTTCCGCTGTGTCTCATCAGAAATCTTCGATAGTTCCTGTTTTTCTGCTTCATATTTAGCTTCAAGCGCTGATTTTACGGATACTACTTCCTTTGATTTGCCGAGTTCTTCCGGATCGATCTCGATGATATTTTCTTTCCGGATAATGGAACCAGGTTTATTGGCCTCTTCAATGATCTCCTGGAATTTATCATGAGAAACAATGGTGAGTTTATCAACTTTTGAACTTCCTGTCCTCTTCCCGTAGGGTAACCGAAGACCCCTGCCGATGGTCTGTTCTCTGAGAGTCAGCGATGCGGCTGTACGCAATGGCACAATGGTATACAGATTCGTTACGTCCCATCCCTCCTTCAGCATATTCACATGAATGACAATCTCTGTTGGATTATCGGCATCTTCTAGGGACAGAAGCTGCCGGATGTTGTCCTCCTTCTCTTCCCCTCGCTGGTTCGAATGAATCTCGATCACTTTATCTGTATACCGGCCATCAAAAAAAGTATTCTGCTGAATCATTTTCTTGATCCCTGCCGCGTGCTCCGTATCTTTTGAGACGATCAGGACAAACGGTTTCACCAGTTCTATTCCTTTCTCCCTCGAATAGATATCCAGGGCAACCTTCGTATCTTCATGAATGCGAATCCCATCTTCAATTTTAATTCTATCAAGCTCCTCAGATTTATAAGAGTCAGGATTAAAATTACGCCGTGTAGCCACACAGGGCTCTTTTACAAAACCATCTCGAATCGCATATGCAAGAGAATATTGATAAACAACATTTCTAAAATCAATAGGTTTACCCGACCGTTCAACCTGGGGAGTGGCTGTCAGTTCCAACCCCAGTAAGGGCTGCAATTCATTGATGACCTGCATGCCACGGTCGGCGCGGTAATGATGGGATTCATCCATCAGCAAAACCAGGTCATCCAGTTTGCTAAGGTAGTTGAAATAGGAATCGCCAAGGTATTCCACCAGCCTCTTTATCCGGGGTTCTTTTCCGGATTTTGTTTCGGCGTTGATCTTGGAAATGTTGAAAATATTAATATGAACATCACTGTGAAACAACCTGGATTGTGATAGTTCGTTGTAGTTATCCCCTGTAATGATCCGTGGAGGATTTGTTGCAAACTCGCCAATACCTTTAAAAACATATTTCGGGTTTTGGGGATTCTGGAAATCCTCCATCAGTTTCTGATAGATCGTTATATTGGGAGCAAGGATAAAAAAGTGTTTAATGCTTTTCGTAAGATAGAGATAGGTAACAAAGGCTCCCATTAACCGGGTTTTTCCAACGCCTGTGGCAAGGGCAAAACAGATGGATGGGAAATCCCGCTCGAAATCAATACAAATAGGAAATTTTCCGTTTACAGTTTGCAATTTTTCTTCCAGAGGTGCCGGCTGAAGAAGGTCGTGTTCTCCGTTCACAAGATCTGACAGGATTTCAAGGCTCCTCGATTGAGGCGGACGAAGGCTGAGGCGATTATTGATCAGATTGGCTATACGATCCATAGATTCACAGCGTGTTAAAACAATGTTAGTTCCGAATTATCCTGTTTCCTTGCTTTGCTCTTCACTGGTTTTTTATCTTTTTCTTCGATGGGATCGCTGCCAGACAACTGTTCCATGGCCGGCTCCGGTTCATTTTCCAATGGGACATTGACGATGTTCAGGCTGTAATCATTCTTCCCGAATTCGCACCTGCCCAGGAGCATTTGTGGAATTTTTTTGATGTTGATATTGGCATATCTTTCTTCACAAGGTTCCTGGAATGCCCGGCAACAGATCAGCAAGGTCTCTTCCGGTTTCATCTCTTCATGGATTTTATCAAGGTATTCTACCGTAATAAATGTGGTTGTGGTGAAGATAAAATCCTTTTCCGTGCTTTGCCCCTGTTTCCAAAAAAGCTGTTCATCCGGGTTAAACCGGAAGCCTTCGTGCTTGGCCATGGCGGCAGCCAACATCTCCGGATTATAGGATTTGTCGATAATCCAGTTGTCATATTTATCCTTTTGCAATAGGCTTGGAGCGAGATAGTAATACTTGAACCCGCCACCACCTTTCCAGTTAACAGATCTGCTAATACCTGTTTGATCAGTCCCATCCACAACTGATGTTAATCTTGGAAGACAGTGAGTATAAGCTTGTTCACCTATTTCAACTCCAATCCAGTTTCGTTCAAGTTTATGCGCAACAGCAGAAGTCGTGCCTGATCCTAAAAATGAATCAAATACCCAATCATCTTTATTAGTTGTCAATTCAATACATCTTTGGATAAGTTTTTCTGGCTTCTTTCCTTTAGGAAAATCAACACCCCCCTCTTTTGCAAGACCCTCTATCGAAATGTCAGTCCACATATCTGTGAGCAATTCTCCAGGCAACAACATTCCTTCAATATCTTTTAGCCTTTCAGAATAAAATAGTACCCTTCGCCCCCCAAGGAAAAGATAATCCATGTCATCATTTGGATGGCGAACTAAAAGGTTAGGATGTATTTTCGAATATTCAATTGTTGCTCGTCTTTTCTGAAGTGCTCCCCCAGTAACAGAAGCAGTTTGAAATACCCTTTTTGCATTAACTAAAGCAAATTGAGCCACTTCCATTTCAAAATCAGTTCCAATTGCATTTTTTGCCTCCCGAGTATTATTGTACCCTAGAGTTGATGCAACAACTTCATTTATATTTCGCCATGACCATTCTGATTCAGGTTTATCAAGATTTTCAAAAACCATATTATAGGCTGAATCATATTCTTTCTCAATAAAAAGCACGCTAGGATTTATCTTCAATGAGATTTTATCTTTGCAATATAAGAAAATATGATTTGCCTGTTTAAATAATCCGCCTGAAGTACTTTTAAAACCAAATGGTTTATTTGTGGCATTAACTATTTGGTTAACATAATTACTCCTACCGAATATCTCATCTAATAAAACCTTGCAATAGGCCGCTTCGTTATCATCTAGATGAACAAATAAAACCCCATCATTTGTCAATAACCTATAGAGAATATTAAATCTCTGGATCATTAAATTTAACCATATAGAATGTTCGATACTATCATCATAATGATCAAAAGCAGCGCCTGTATTAAATGGTGGATCTATATATATGCATTTTATCTTACCGGCAAAGTCTTGTTCCAGCGCTTTCAACGCCAACAAGTTATCACCATGAATAAGCATATTCTGGCTATTCCGGTCTCCGAAGGACTTCTCCCGGTCTTCGATCAGAATACGAGGTTCGAGTTTCGGTTCATCGTCTTTTCCGATCCAGGTGAGTTCGAGTTTTTGGTTGGGAGGCATAAAATATTTAATAAAATTGTCGACTTATTTGAAATTTTGATTATATTTGTCCCATCTCATTAACCATTGCGAAAGCATGTTAGTGTTAAAAGAGTTACGAAGCCGTTGGGTTACTCCTGGCGGCTTTTGCATTTTTCATGTACTCTTCATACTCTTTGAGCTTCTTTCGTTTCTCGTGATTTCGATTTAATGTAAAGGCCGTCCATACATAGATATAACTGTTCTTGCGCACATCTAAAATAACTATATAATCAGGTTCATCATCCAATTCAAGCCAGATACAAATCCTATTTTTACCCTTTCTGATTTGAGGCCATATTTTCAATTTCCATTGTTCGCAATTTTCGATTACGGGTTTAGCCCAGCTTATTCGTTCGCATCTTCTCAGCTCAGGTTCACGATCAGATTCTATATCTCCTTTATGCGTCATATGGTAAAAAGTATAGGCTTTATCCTGAAACAAAGGATGTCTTTTGAGTTTTATGTATGTGCCTCTGAAAATGGGTCTTGAAATAAGAAAATCTTTTTTAAAAGCTTCGTAAACTGCTTCTATAAAGGAGTGCCAATCTCCACCAAACTCTTCAAGAGTGATTATTTCCGGCAAATGATAATCTTTACTTTCCATTTCTCAATAATACTCTTGAAATCCAAATAAATACATTGACTTTATCCTCTTTTATCAGGGTCGAGTGAAGCAAGGAATAACCTGAACGCTTTTTGATTCTACCAATCAATGCTATTTTTGTATGGTTTGTAGTTAAACCACGATGTACATATGATAATGCACCTGTCAGAAAGTCGGCTAATTGGATTAATTCGACCTCATGTGAACGGACTTGTTGGATTCCTCTGACAATAGATTTTGAATAATCGTAATGCGTGTTTCTCAATACTTCTTTTAGCTTCTCAACTTTCCTTTGACTTTGGGTATCCTTAATATCAAGAAAGATGTTGTATCCGTGCTTAGGATCAAAAATTACTTTAAGCAGATCGAAATACATTTTATAATAGAAATCATCATGTGTTTGACCATGGCTTGGATGATCGAGAAGTGATTTATCGGGTACAATTAAAACTCTGAAATGTAAATCTTCATTGTCAAAGAAATAATCCACAACATCCTCATAAAATCCTTGCTTTGTACGCGAAACCTTGTTCCATTTTAATTCAAAGGAATGTTTTAGGTTATGTTTCGCTTTTAATTCCCTTAGTCTTTTGAAAATTTCATCTTTTCTCCCTTTTGGACACCAAACTGCACCAAGAGCCATGATTTTCTGACCATCGTTTTCGAGATGACAGCTTTCATCACAGTATATGTTATATTCGATTAACATAATTGGAATTGTTTTTTAAAGTTAACTTTTTGTTGTACATTATTTTATCAACTTAATGTCCAATGGATCGTGAAAAGTTCCTGAATTAAAGTTCGTTGCTTTAACCTGGCTTCAATATCAGAGATAAGATTTTCTTTTTTTTGATCCACATCATCCTGATGTTTATAAAGATTCATACGAAGCTCATTCCGCCGTTTTTCCATCTCCTTGATTTCCCTTTGCATCTTCACCTTCTCGTCGAGTTTCAATAATTTTCGGGCTTCCGCTTTTCTGGTTTTAATCTCCACATCAAATTGTCTCAGTTCGATCTCCAGGCTGCTTTTCTTATCCTCTGCCCATTTTTCCAGTTTAGTCAGTTCCTCATCGAAGAAACCTGCATTCCGTTCAGAAGTATGTTGTAATATCTGATCCTGGGAAAGAAAAACAGCTTGCTTATGAACATCTTTGATTGCAAGAGGTAATTCAATCTCATCGTGATGATTGACCACCGTGCCATTCAGAGAAAAAAGGCGGTGACAGACTGCTGAATCTATCGAAGACTCTTCATCTGTAAAACCGCAAAGGATCAGATGATCTTCAGATTCCAGCGCCTCTATGGTAAAAAGAGTGACACATAGCCAACCGGCTTTGCCAATATAAGGCTCAAGAATCGAAATCTTTTTGGATGAATTTGAGTAATCAAACTGGATTTCAGCGACAGGGAGTTGACTGTTTTTACATGCTGAGATAATGTACGATGCAAGGGGATGTCCCGTCCTATAGACATTTGCATCCTCAATGTTTTTTCCAATCCTGTATGGACCCGGGTGAATATGTTTGTCAGGAATAGGATTATGTTTCAGGTAAAATGAGTATTCGTAATCAGAATAGGTTGCATTCTCTTTCAGGAAGTACCGGGTCAACATCCACAGCAAGAATTCGTAGCGATTCAGATATTCCTGGCTGGTTTTAAAATTCAACCGGAGTTTTTCATGCACCTCTTCATCGAAGTTTTCAAGCAGTTGTTGTCGTGTAAACCTGAGTTTTTCATCAATCTCCGGTTCCAGTTGATCCTGCAATTCATCAAATGCCTGCTTAATTTCATCCACTGTCCGGCAATTCTGATAAATTTGCACGATTCGCTTTTCAAAGTCAACCCCTGATTCAATGCTTCCCAATATCTCATCGCTGGCTCCAAACACCCCGTCAAACAATTTGAATTTCTCTGCAAGTAACTTATATACCCGTTGATCTGCCGCGTTGGCTTTATTCAGGAAATTGACCACCACTACATCGTGTTTCTGGCCATACCGGTGACACCTGCCGATCCGTTGTTCAATCCGCTGAGGATTCCATGGAAGGTCATAATTGATGATCAGTGAACAAAATTGCAGATTGATCCCTTCAGCGGCCGCTTCTGTTGCAATCAGGATCGTTGCATGATCCCGGAAATATTCAACAATTGCAGCCCGTTTGTCAGCTGTTTTGGAACCGGTAACTTTATCTGTTCCCTTATGTAAAGCTAACCAGGATTGGTAGATTTTATTAGAAAACGGGTCGGAATTTGTTCCATTAAAAAGAACCAGTTTGCCTTTATACTCTGAGTTTTCAAGGAGGTTAAACAAGTACTTCTGCGTGCGCACAGATTCTGTAAAAATAATTGCCTTTTTTGCAGCCCCTTTCATTGATGAAGCATCAAAACCCGTTTTTAAGGCTTTGCTCAAGGCAATTCCTTTTGAATTCTGTATGATGGATTTAGCAAGCCTTCCAAATTCGGCAAGACGAATCATTTCATCATGTATCTCTTGTCTCTCTTCATCAGTATATATTCTCTTTTCGTTTTCTTGTGGATCTGTCTCGTCTTCTTCGGTATCTATCCATTCGTCCTGTAGCTCACCGAAAAGTTCATAGTCCTGGGTAATGGTTTCTTCCACATTAGATTTATTCTGTTGATCTATTAAAACATCTTTTAACTTGGCTGAAAGGGCTTCAAGGGTTCCGGAGATGGCAAAAGTAGAAGATGCGAGAAGCTTACGCAGAATCAAGGTCATTAACTGACGCTGGCCTGGAGGAAGTGCATAGAGCGTTGGAGATTGCAGGTATTCAGACACCAAATCATACAATCGCTGCTCATTTTCTGTGGGATAGAACTCCTGGATGATGGCCACCCGATTTGTGAAACTAATGTATTCAAGAACCTGCCTTCGCAACGTTCGTATACTGATTGGCTGAAGCCTTGCTTTCAGCTCTGAATAATTTTCTTCCTGTGTTAACCTGGAGAATTGGCTTTTAAAACTACTGATGTCCCCAAATGTATAATCATCAATAATGCTGACAAGTCCATATAATTCAAGCAGAGAATTCTGTAAGGGAGTTGCCGTGAGTAAAATCTTAGGTTTTCCTAATAAAGCATCCTTTAATGCATTGGCAATTTTATTCGTAGGTTTATACACATTGCGGAGGCGGTGAGCTTCATCAATAATTACAAGGTCCCAGTTGGTACGTTCAATAAAAATATCCCTGGATCGAGCGAAATGATAGGATGTTATGATGATGGTTTCCAATTCAAAAGGGTTGAAGATTCCCTTTTTAATGGTTTCGTCGAAAGATTTTTTTTCCATTATTACAGAAGGAAGGAAAAACTTCTCCTGAAGCTCCTGGCTCCATTGTTTCCTTAAGTTAGAAGGAACGATAATGAGAATTTTTCGTTTCCTTTCAGCCCATTTCTGGGAAATTACGAGTCCGGCCTCAATGGTTTTTCCAAGCCCAACTTCATCGGCAAGGATAGCTCCTTTAGAAAAGGGAGACCGAAATGCAAATAAAGCGGCCTCTACCTGGTGAGGATTCAGGTCAACCTGAGCATCAACCAACGTTGTAGCAAGTTTCTGGATGCTGTTTGAAGGACTTCTTCTTGTTAATTCAAAGGCAAAATATTTGGCGTGATAAGGAGTAATCGAAAAATAGTCATTTTGATGAACCTTTTTTCGCTTATCCGCTGCCATATGAAAATACTAGGGAAAGATGATAGGGTATAAAATTACGAAAATAGATGTAAAGGAGAGAATATTCCACGGTGAGTTACTAAAAGTATTTTCCAGTGATGTATATTATTTCAACGTTTTTGGAAAAATAAGCGGGAAATCCCCCGAACCACTTAACGGTTCTTTTATTAACATAATCATTGTATTCGCATTATCTGGCATCCGGTATCCGGCATCTGGCATCATTGTCATAGAGAGTAAAGCGAAGTAACCTCGCTCCGTGTCATTGCGTATAGCGCCAAAACAAACCTCACCCCGACAACTTCCCCCTCATCTGATCCAACGCCGATTCGGTCCCCAGGGCAATCACTGTATCGCCCAAACGGAGTTGGGTATCTCCGTGTGGTACATAAATGGTGTTTTTGCGCTTGATCAGCATCAGGGATCCATCTTTGTGGAACGGGATCTCTTTCACCTGAAGCCCGTCGCAGGAGATCAATGGTTTCAACCCCCATCCGGTTATAGGTCTGTTCCAGAGTGCGGGAGGGAGCAATGGCGATGACCCGTTCGTGACGGAAACGGGTCCGGAGCATTTCGCAGATCTTGAGGTTCTCATCGTCGGAGCCGGTAACCACAACAATGTAATTGAATGGAAAAAGATTCAACGCGGTGTAAACATCCGGATTGGATCCATCCCCATGAAATGTCTTCAGTCCCTTGCTTTCTATGTTGCAATACCGCGCCGGGTCACGCTCGACAATGACCGTTTTCCGGTTGTGCATCTGAAACCGGCGGGCCAGCAACACGCCGGTACTGCTTCCTCCGATGATGATGAGCTTGTCAGCCGGCATCAATTCCCGTGGACTGATCTGGTTGTAGAGGATCGGCGAGAGGATACAGGTAATGATAGCCATCAGGATGACCGCAGCGTTGATCTCCGGGGAGACCAATCCCATCTGAAGTCCGATGGCAGATGCCGCAATAATCAGGCTGAGGCGGGATGAGATCAGGAAGCCTCCCGCGATAGCCTTACGGAATCCAAAGAGCCGGATCCAGATCAGGGAGGGAATGACCTTCACGGCGTAGAGGGTGACAAGGAAGAGTCCGAGAAAGAGGAACAACGATCGCTCCAGGCCTGCCAGTACGATGGGATCAAACCGGATGCCTACCATGATAAAGAAGACTGGGATGAAAAAGCCATACCCCATACCGTCGAGTTTCAGCAGCAGGAGCGACCGGGCTTTATGGGTATAAACCGAAAGCAACAACCCCCCCAGAAAAGCTCCAAGCAACATCACCTCCCGGCCAATGAACTGGGCAAGTACAACGAAAATCAGGAGGATTAGCATGGTCCCGCGCACCATGATCTGTGAGGCAGCTTCCGATAACTGGAAAGTCACCACGCTCCTTCAACACGGGGATGATGATCCCAACCGAAGTGGTAATCATGATCAGCGCAAAGTAAAAAGTGCTCTCCATGGCAATATACTTGCTCAGGATGAGTGAACCACCATATGAAAGCGTTACCGTGATGATAAAGATGGTGAGGCCTACCAGCAACGGATTGCTCTGGAACCTGGTCAGGGTAATCCGGCGTCGTGGGAAGGATGCTACGATTTGATCCACATCGATCTCCAGCCCGCTCAGGAACATCAGGAACATGAATCCTGTGAATGCCAGAAAATCAAGGATCTCCGTGCTTTCCGGTGTAAAGTAGGAAAAAAGGAACTTTCCGATCAGAAACCCGATCACGATCTCCATGATCACTGTGGGGATCCGGCGAAGGCGAAGCAGTGACATCAGCAACGGCGTCGCCCACGCCACCGCCGCCACCACCAGCAGTGGCAGGTAATCGAAATGACTGAAGATAGCTAATAATTGCCATGCATTGCCATTAATTGCACATGGATTGCCATATTTCGCTATTTCACTATTTCACTATTTCACAATCTAGTAAATCTCCACCACGCTTCCCTCTTGCGGTTTGGCGTATCCCCGGAACATGGCGTTGGTATTGAAAGGCATGGCGATATTCCCTTCCTTGTCAACGGCAATCAATCCGCCGTCACCGCCCTGCGATTTTAGCTTCTCGTTGATCAGAAATCCGGCAGCCTGTTCAAGCGACCATCCCCGGTACTCCATCAGAGCTGAGACGTCATAGGCGATCACATTCCGCATGAAATATTCACCGGTCCCTGTGCAGGAGACCGCACAGGTAGCATTGTTGGCATAGGTTCCGGCGCCGATGATCGGCGTGTCGCCGATCCTTCCCTTCATCTTCATCATCAATCCGCCGGTAGAGGTAGCAGCTGCCAGGTTGCCCATGTTGTCCAGGGCAACGGCTCCCACAGTACCTTTGGTCTGTTCCTCAATCCCTTTTGTTTCATCGGGATTCTCCCTGGTTTTTTCCTCCTTCTGTAGCTGGTTTTGTTTCATCCGTTCAAACTGCCCGGTCCGGGCAGGGGTCTGAAAATAGGAAGGATCTACCAGCGCAAGCCCCTGTTCCTTCGCGAAAAGCTCAGCACCCTCTCCCATCAGCAGAACATGCCGGGTTTTCAGCATGACATAACGTGCCGCAGAGATGGGATGTTTGATCCGGGTGATGCCCGTAACAGCCCCTGCCGTCAGCGTGCTTCCATCCATGATGGAGGCATCCAGTTCGGCCACCCCTTCATCATTGTATACAGCCCCTTTCCCGGCATTGAAGAGGGGGCAATCCTCCATGAACATCACCACGGCTTCAACTGCGTCCATGCTGCTTCCTCCCCTCTCCAGGATCTCAACGCCAACCTGCAGTGCTTCCGAAAGTTTCCCCTTGTACCGTTGCTCTTTCTCTTCCGGCATCGAACCCGGTGGAGGCCCGCCGGCGCCTCCATGGATGACCAACACCCAGTTTCCGATCCGGGATTCTGGATGCTGGATGCTGGATGCTGGATGCTGGATGATGGATGGAGAGACATCCTGGGTGAAGCTAGATGAACAGAAAATAAGCTTCAATATCACCATCAGGATGATGGGAATTCCCCGCAGAGCTGTTGGTATCATACATTTTGTTTTCATTCCCGTTACTTTAATATGCTTGAAAAGATCTCTTTAAAATCAACCAGTCCTGTAATCTTCAATGCAGCCAGTATCACGGAAGCAACAATCACCCAGCGAACAAAGTTCCCGCCCCTTCTCACAGCCATGACGCTGGCAATGTAAGCTCCAATGATACTGCCTGCCGATAACAGGAGTCCATAAAGATAGTGAACCTGATCACTCAGGATAAAGATCACCAGCGAAACTGCAGCCGAAAAGAGGACGATCAGGTTTTTCACGGCATTGGCTTTGACAAGCTCGAATCCAACCCCCAACACCAATGCCATCAGCAGAAAATACCCTACACCCACCTGCAGGAACCCTGCATACCAGCCAACCGCAAAGAAGAGGAGGATTTGCCACCACTGGATCCGCTTCTCCAGCATCGCGGTTTTCTCTTTCAACCACAGGGAGGGTTTGGCGAAAATGAAGATCAACATGAAGGCCATGATCACCACCATCGCAATTTCCAGGGCATCTGATTTCACCCCGGTGGCGATGTATGCCCCCAGGATCGACCCTGCCGTTGCAGGAATGACCAGCCACAAGATCTTCCTGGCGGTAAACATCTTCTTCCTCCAGAAGGTAAACACCGAAGAAGATGTCTGAAAGAAAATACTCACCCGGTTGGTCCCGTTGGCAATGGTAGCCGGTAATCCCAGGATCAGCAACAGCGACAATGAGATCACCGATCCCCCGCCAGCCAGGGTGTTGATAAAGCCGACAAGGACACCGGCTAAGATGATGATGAGGTACTCAACCCACATGATAATTCAAAATTAAAAATTAAATGAATAGAGTCACAAATTACCTCTTACCTCCCACTTCTCACCTCTCACTTTTCACGTCTCAAGTCCCTCATCCCTCGTCCTTCGTCCCTCGTCCTTCGTCCCTCGTCCTTCGTCCCTCGTCCTTCGTCCCTCTTCCCTCGTCCTTCGTAACTTGCTGTGCTTCATCCCAAACGTAAAATAGATCGCCAGGCCGATCACCAGCCAGCCGGCAAACCGGAGCCAGTTGGTGGTTCCAAGCTGCGCCATAAGATAGAGGTTGGTCAGTAATCCAAGGACCGGGATCAGCGACCACTGTTTCCAGATGCTGAACACGGTGATGAGGATGGCGATGACGGCGAAGATCAGGATGGGGATTTCATGATATGAGATCTGGGATACGAGGTACGGGATAGCGGATAGCACCCCCAAACCCCCTGAAGGGGGCTTGCTCCCCTCCCCACATGGGGAGGGGCCGGGGGAGGGGTAGTTTATATACCAAACCAACAGGCCAATCCCCACCCAGATTACCGGCAGAAAATAGCGGCTGTTCAGGTAGGGAATGTGGAACTCCCCCCTGTCCGGCGGTGCGATGCGCCCTTTACCACGTTCGTCGAGGATCAGAACTCCGCCCGAAACGAGGACAAAGGCAAACAAGGTGCCGATGCTGCAGAGGTCGGTCACCTCGGTGAGGTTCATGAAGAGAGCCGGGATGGCTACAAAGATCCCGGCCACAATCGTAGCGAAACCAGGAGTACGGAACCGTCGGTGGATCCTGCTGAAGGCTTTTGGCAGCAGTCCGTCGCGACTCATGCTCATCCAGATCCGGGGCTGGCCAACCTGGAAAACCAGTAACACCCCGGCCATCGCAATCACGGCGCTGATGGCTATGATACCGGAGAGTTTGGTCAGGTTGAGCTGATTAAAAGCAAAGGCGAGTGGGTCACCAACAGCCAGTTCACTGGAGTTGACCATCCCAGTGAGGACCAGGCTGATCGCAACATACAGGATTGTCGTGATGATCAGTGCCGCGATAATCGCTCTGGGAAGATCCCGCCGTGGATTCCGGCACTCCTCGGCCGTGGTGGAGATGGCATCGAAACCGATGTAGGCAAAAAAGACGCCACTCACCCCTTTCAGCACTCCGGTGATGCCATTCGGGGCAAAAGGACTCCAGTTTTCGGTGTTCACATAGAAGGAACCAACAGAGATGATCAGCAACAAGATCCCTACTTTCAGGAGAACCATCGTGTTGCTGGCTACTTTCGTTTCGTAGATGCCGATGTAGACCAGCGTGCAGATGATCACCACGATGCTGAAGGCAGGGATGTCGGCGATCAGGCGAACACTCCCCATCATCGGCGCGCTGGTCCAGGCCAGGTAAGCCTCCCGCATGGAGAAGCTGAGCTGATCAAGGGTGATCCCGTTAGCCAGCTCAGCCAGTGCAGCCTGGTAACCACGGGCAGCGCTCAGGTAGTCGACCACCAGGTATTCCGGGAGATGAATCCCGATCCCGCTCATCAGGCCGGTGAAGTAGTCGGACCAGGAGATGGCTACGGCGATATTCCCGATCGCGTACTCCATGATCAGGTCCCATCCGATGATCCAAGCCATCAGCTCACCGAAACTGGCATAGGCGTATGTGTAAGCGCTTCCGCTGATGGGGATCACCGAGGCGAAGCGGGCATAGCACATGGCTGAGAAGGCACAGGCCACGGCCGTGAAAAGGAATAGAAGGGAGACCGCCGGTCCACCGTGGAACGCAGCGGTACCGATGGTGCTGAAGATCCCGGCGCCCACCACAGCAGCGATCCCCAACGCGGTGAGATCGATCACCCTCAGATTCCGCTTCAGGGAGATCCCGGAAGCCTCATGAACCTTTACATCAGCCAGGATCTGGTCAACCGATTTCTTCCGGAAGAGTGATGAGAATGACAAGGAAAATTTTTCGATAAAAGTATAAAAATGCGGACAAGCGGACAAGTCAGTTCATCACTTTCACCATGGCACCACTTTCACTATGGCACCACTGCACCACTGCACCATGTACCATTTCCCCCGAATCCATATCTTTGCAAAAAACTCAATATGAAGATTGCTGTTTTCGGTGCCAGTGGAAGAACAGGGATTGTGACGGTATACCAGGCGCTCAATAAGGGGCATGAGGTGAATGCCTTTGCCCGTGAAGCTCACAATGTAACAATCCGGCATCCGAAGATCAAGGTAATTCAGGGAGATATCCTTGAATACGAGAAGGTGAAACAGGCTGTAGAAGGTACGGATGCCGTAATCGTAACCCTTGGACAGGATGGAAACAAGCCGTTGCATACCCTCTCTGACGGTACGGCCAACATCATTAAAGCCATGAAAGAGACCGGCGTGAAACGGCTGATCTGCATGTCGTCGGCCGGGATTCTGGGTGACGATACCCACCCGGTGTTTGGGAAGGTCATTGTTCCGCTGTTTTTGAACAATGTTTACAAAGACAAGAAGAGGCAGATGGAGATCATCAGGGAGAGCGGTCTGGAGTGGGTCATCATCCGGCCGCCCCGCTTGACGCAGGCGCCCAAGACAGGGAGGTATCAGCTTACAGAGGGGCGGCCGGGGACACGGTCGGTGCCA
>JADHVQ010000029.1 GCA_016783905.1 Bacteroidales bacterium
CGTGAAACAGCCACATCCTATGCAGAGTGGTTCGCTGAATAATATGATCTATTTCGATGTTAATTTTGGCACCCGTACAGGATAGGATTTCTGCAGATGATCCGTATGAATTAAGGTAG
The DNA here is from genome assembly GCA_016783905.1 of Bacteroidales bacterium. Taxonomy (GTDB): domain Bacteria; phylum Bacteroidota; class Bacteroidia; order Bacteroidales; family FEN-979; genus QYOJ01. The sequence continues at coordinate 120 of JADHVQ010000029.1, forward strand.
CCCGGTTCCAGTGAAGTTGATCTCTGTAGTATCCATGGTTGTAAGAATGAGAATAGGGTGAATCAGGGTGTACGTGGACCCGCAGAAGGTAGGTGCCGGATGGGATGCGCGGAAAGGAAAAATGGCCGGTCGAATCAAGCTCCACCTTCCCGTGATACCTCACTGAATCAAAGGGTTTCTCCCGGTCAAATACACGGAAAAGAAAGGCGGTTCCCCTACTCAGTTCAGCCTGATCCACCCATGCTCTTCCCTGGATGTGATGGGATGGTTTTACACCTATCCATATGAAAAGAGCGATCAGAGCCAGCCCAACCACGGTGAATGCCGGATAGAGCCGATACCTGGGTTGCAGCCATTCCACCAGCAGGCCGAAGTTCCTTCGTGAGCGTGTTCCGGAATGGTCACCAGCCAGCCTGGTGCTGATCGCATTCCAGACCTCCTGGGGAGGTTCCGCTTCGAAATCACGGAATAGTTTCCTGATTCGTGGCGGGAGATTATGATTGTTCTCTTCCGTTGCCATTTCCTTCTCTGGTTAATGTTGCCTTGAGGCTTCTTTTTGCACCAAAAAGCTGGGATTTCGAAGTATTCTCAGAAATCTTCAACATGTTTCCTATTTCCCGGTGAGAATATCCTTCAATCACAAAGAGGTTGAACACCGTCCTGTATCCGGCCGGAAGTTGCTGGATAAGGCGCAGAAGTTCCTGCTGACTCAACCTCGACAATCCTTCAAACTCCTCACTGCCAGCCTGAAGATGTGGAGTAATATCCTCTCTCCTGCCGAATTTCAGCTCTCTCTTTGCCAGGGTAATAGCGGTATTGATAAAGATTTTCCGAAGCCAACCTTCAAAGGATCCCTGGTAACGAAACTGTTTTAGTTGCATAAACACCTTTATGAATCCCTCCTGAAGGATATCCTGTGCCTCCAGGGCATTCCCGGCAAACCGCAGGCAGATACCATACATGCGGGCTGCATACCGCCTGTACAACTCCTCCTGGGCCGACGGATCTTGTTGCAAACAACGATCTATGAGCTCCTTATCAGCGTCCACCTCCTGGCGAATAGGTTGTCCGCGTAAATATAAGAACTTGTTTTATACCAAGACTAGAAAAAAATGAAAATGGTTGGATGCAGAGGCCGGATCAGGTTGCCGGGTGGGTGAATTTTTTATAATTTGATTCCATGAATTGCCGCCCTTTTTCACTCAGGATGCCATTCAGGTGATAGACAAAGATCTCATGAAATACCTTGATCGAGGTCAGTTCTTCCGCACTGAAGAGTTCGCTTTCAATGATGTTTTCCACCCTGAACACATGGAGCCGTGCCAGGATGGAGGCATTCAGGTCGCTCCGGAACATTCCTTCCCGTTTGCCTTTGTTCATGTTTTTCACAGAGAGGTCATACATTCTTGTTCGTTTGATCTCACGAAGCTCGGAATAGAGAGCAGGATAATATTTTCGGATATCATATTCAACGGAAGGGTTGAAAGCCTTGAACATCTCCTTGATCATTTTGTAGACCTCAAATAGCTCTTCAACAGCATTCAGGTTTTTCCGTTCAATCTCCTGGAAAAAGGCTAGCTTCCTATCATAATCCCAGGATAAGACCTTCCTTACAAGATCTTCTTTGTCGGTAAAAAACTCATACAGGGTTTTTTTGGAAATTCCCAGATGCTGGGCCACATCATCCATCGTCACACTTTTGATCCCGTATCGTTGGTAAAGCTTGTGTACCTGTGGGATGATCTGTTTTACTTTCCCTTCCATAATGCAAAAATACGGGAAAAAGAAACACGGGAAACTATTTCTGTAGAAAAAGTTTTTGCTGCATTTTTTTTGCTTTATCTTTGCCAGGTTATAATCATCTACCTATGAAAAAATCACTTTTATTACTCGGCATCCTGGCTTTACTGGTATCCTGCGGTGGATCTGAAGACAAAGAGGCGAAACTTGAGCAACTAAAAAAAGAACGGGATCAGCTCTCCATAGAGATCATGAAAATCGAAAAAGAGCTCTATCCCGAAGGCAACATCAAAGCGGTAATGGTCAGCATTGATACGTTGCAGGAAGAGCCGTTCAACCATTACATTGAAGTACAGGGGCGCATTGATGGAAATGAAAATATCGGTGTCAGCCCGCGAACTCCGGGTGTCGTAAACCGGATCCTGGTAAAGGAGGGAGATTATGTTTCCAAAGGAGAGGTGCTTGCAGAACTCGATGCTGAAGTGTTAAAGCAGACACTTAAAGAGCTGGAGAGCCAGCTTGATTTTGCAACAGAGATGTACAAAAAGCAAAAAGCACTGTGGGATCAGAAAATCGGATCGGAAGTGCAGTACCTGACAGCGAAGAACAACAAAGAGTCCCTTGAAAATAAAATCGAGACCATCAAGGATCAGATCAAGATGTCGAACATTACCTCCCCCATCGATGGTACCATCGAAGAGATCCCCATCAAGGTGGGGCAGATGGCCGCCGTCGGGTATCCGGCTTTCCGGGTGGTAAATTTTTCCAAAGCCAAAGCAGTGGCTGAAGTGGGCGAAGCCTACACCAACAAGATCAAAACCGGGGATCAGGTACAGGTCTTCCTCCCTGATCTCGATGAGGAGTTCGACCGGAAGGTGACCTTCTCTTCCAAATACATCGATCTCACCAACCGTACCTTCGTAGTTGAAGCCGAACTGCCTACCAATCACATTGTATACAGGGCCAATATGATTGCCGTGCTCCGGATCAAAGATTATCACAATCCCTCTACCATTGCCATCCCGCAGAATTTCATCCAGTCGTCGCGCGATGAAGGACAATATGTCTTTGTTGCAGATCCAAATAATGGGAACCGGATCGCCCATAAGAGGTATGTGAAAACAGGAATTACCTATAACGGGTTAACTGAGATCGAGGAGGGCCTGAACAAAGGAGATCTCCTGATCACCGCCGGGTACAAAGACCTGTATGATGGCCAGCCTGTTAACTTTTAACAGAGGATCCATGAAATCGCCGAAAAGTACACTCAAGGAGTTCTTCGCTACCAGCTGGGCCATCGACAACCGGGCCAGTATATACGTCCTGACGATCATCATCACCACCATTGGGCTGCTATCCTATTTCAGCATCCCCAAAGAACAATTTCCGGAGATCGTGATCCCAACGATCATGGTCAACACACCCTATCCCGGAACCTCTCCTGAAGACATTGAGAACCTGGTCACACGCCCGATTGAAAAGGAGGCTAAATCGCTCGCTGATGTCAAGAGCATCACCAGTAATTCAGTACAGGATTTCTCGATGATTGTGATTGAGTTCAATCCCGGACTAGAGGTTACCGAAGCAAAGCAACGGGTTCGTGATGCAGTTGATAAAGCCAAAGATAACCTGCCGACTAATCTTCCGAGTGATCCGAATATCCAGGAGTTTGACATCTCCGAGATTCCCATCATGAACATCAACCTCTCAGGCAACTATGACCTGCAACGCCTGAAGAAATATGCAGAGGAGACCCAGGATCGCATAGAAACCTTGCCCCAGGTTACACGGGTAGATATTGTTGGCGCCCTGGAACGGGAGATTCAGGTGGATGTGGATATGTATAAGATGCAGGCGGCCAGTGTCACGTTTTCGGACCTTCAGCGAGCCATTTCCAGCGAAAATATCACCATATCAGCCGGTACTATAACCAACTACGGAACCAAGCGAACCATTCGTGTTACGGGACAATTTACCACCCCGGAGGAGATCGGACATATCATGTTAAAATCGGCCAGTGGTGCTACCATTTATGTCAAGGATGTTGCGGATGTGAAAGACGCTTTCAAGGAACAGGAGAGTTTTGCCCGTTTTGACGGCGACAACGTGATCACGCTGAATGTCATTAAAAAAAGCGGATTGAATCTATTGAAAGCTTCCGATAACATCAAAGAGATCATAGAAGATTTAAAACGAACCTCTTTCCCTCCCGACCTGGATGTCACCATTACAGGAGATCAGTCAAAATTTACCCGAAGCACCCTGGAAGAGCTGAACAACACCATCGTTATCGGGTTTATCCTGGTCACCCTGGTGCTGATGTTTTTCATGGGGCTCAACAATGCTTTCTTTGTGGCGATGTCAGTTCCCCTTTCCATTTTCATTGCCTACCTGATCTTTCCCGGGATGGGCTTCACCATGAACATGATCGTGATGTTCGGGTTTATCTTTGCCCTGGGAATCATTGTTGATGACGCAATCGTTGTCATCGAAAATACGCACCGAGTTCACCGGTATGAGCCCGATATCGTCAAGGCAGCAAAAAATGCAGCGGGAGAGGTATTTGTACCCATCCTTTCAGGAACACTTACCACCCTGGCTCCCTTCTTTCCTTTGGCGTTTTGGCCTGGCGTAGTTGGGAAATTCATGCACTATCTCCCGGTCACTCTTATTCTTACCCTCTTCGCATCACTATTTGTGGCTTACATCATCAACCCGGTATTTGCCGTCTCCTTCATGAAGCATGAATATGACGTGAAGCAACACAAAACAAACTGGCGGAAACTCCTTATCTCAACCATAGCTCTGCTTGTTCCGGCATTGATCTTCTATGTTGGAGGCATTTACTGGGTTGGAAACCTGCTTGCCATCGCAATCATTCTCAATGCACTTTACAGGATGTTGCTCAAGCATGCCATCTACAAATTCCAGACAGTGACCCTGCCCTGGATTATGAACTTCTATGAACGGACACTTGTCTTTTTCCTTCGGGGGAGAAACCCATTCTACCTGCTCTATTCCGTAACCGGCATCTTTTTGTTTACCCTTGTTCTTACAGCCGTGGTTAAGCCTCCCGTCCTCTTCTTCCCCAATAATGAACCCAACAGCATCATTGCCTATATCAAGATGCCGGAAGGAACCGATCAGCTCGTTACTGATTCCGTTACTCTGCTGGTTGAGAACCGGATCAACAATGTGCTTGGGGAGGAGAACCCAGACGTTGAATCGATCATTACCAATGTCGGGTTCGGAGCCGGTGCGGGGTTTTTTGATCAGAGTGTAGCATCCAACAAAGGGAAAGTAACCGTGAACTTTGTGGAGCGCAAAGATCGTGTTGGCATTTCAACCATCAAATACCTGGATCACCTGCGAGAAAAGGTAAAAAACATTCCCGGAGTTCAGATATCTGTTGAGAAGAACCGGATGGGTCCTCCAACCGGAAAACCGATCAACATTGAAATATCTGGCGAAAACCTGGATGAGCTGATCACGGCTGCCAGTGCCTTCCAGAACTACCTCGATTCGCTGGAGATTCCCGGGATCGAACAGCTCAAATCCGACTTTGAGAACAACAAACCTGAGATCATCATCGACATCGACCGGGAACGAGCCAACCGTCAGGGCATCTCGATGGGACAGGTTGGCAACGAATTACGGACAGCCATCTATGGATTGGAAGTCTCCAAATACAAGGAAGATGAGGATGAATATCCAATCCAGGTTCGCTATGCCCCCGATCAGCGGAACAACATCAACAAAATCATCAACTCCAAGATCACTTACCGTGATATGAACTCCGGGATTCTCCGGCAGATACCAATCTCTTCCGTAGCCACCCTTGATTATGAAGATACCTATGGCGGCATCAAGCGAAAAAACTTGAAAAGAGTGATCACGCTAAGCTCGGAGGTCCTCTCCGGCAATACGGCAAACGAGGTGGTATCCTCCATCAATAACTCCATTCCCGGTTTCAGCATGCCCAAAGGAATTGAGATCTCTCTGACCGGAGAGCAGGAAGACCAGGCAGAGACCATGGACTTTCTGATGAAAGCCATGCTGATCGCTCTGGGAATTATCTTTTTCGTTCTGATCACGCAGTTCAAGTCATTGAGTAAATCCCTTATCATCCTCTCCGAAGTCATCTTCAGCATCATCGGAGTGCTGCTGGGGATCATCATTTTCGAGATGCCCATTACGATCACCATGACTGGCCTTGGCATCGTGGCTCTGGGTGGGATCGTTGTCAGGAACGGGATTCTGATAATTGAGTTCTGCGATGTTCAGAAAGAGCGTGGACTGAAGACACGGGACGCCATCATCCAGGCCGGGAAGGTCAGGATTACTCCGGTAGTGTTGACCGCAACCGCTACCATACTCGGATTGGTTCCATTAGCCATGGGCATGAACATTAATTTCATCACCCTCTTCACAGACTTTAACCCTCATATCTATTTCGGTGGAGATAATGTCATGTTCTGGGGACCCCTCTCCTGGACAATCATTTTCGGACTGAGTGTTGCCACTTTCCTGACACTGGTACTGCTACCGGCACTCTACCTGATCGATTATAAAATGAAGCTTCGGATCCAACGCAGGAAGCATCACCGGAGTCTGGTGAGATAGAGTGGTGCGATGGTGCAGTGGTGAAGTGGTGAAAGAGATGCCTTTGTGCCTCTGTGCCTCTTCTTAAACCTTCTCCAACAACTTTGAAAGTGCGATATTGGATTTCAGCAAGTCAAAAAGCGCCTGTGTGTATTCCGTTTCTGAGATCAGGAACTGGTTGTATTTCTGATTGAGGTCGGTGCTGGAAGAGATCCCCTGGCGATATTTAATCACTGTTTGTTCATAAATCTTAAATGCCGTTTGCAAACTCTGCTTCTTATTCAGAAAGACCAGGTAGGAGTTCCCGAAATCATTGCGCACAGTTGCCACCTGTATCTTCAGAGAATTCCGTACCTTCTCATCCAATACCTTCATTTTAGCCACCTCCAGTTTTGCCTGATCCACTTTGTATTTCCGGCTTCCACTACTCCAGATTGGTATGTTCAGCGCGACCCCCCAGTTAATCGTTCCATACCAGGGTTCACCCGTTTTGAAAAAATTCCATGAATTCCGTTGAGCATTGGTGGAGAAATCCATAAACGCAGCTAATGAAGGCTGATATGCTGTCTTTGCCAGTTTGTATTGCATGAAGACGAGATATTCCTGTTTCTTCAACAATTTGTAATCGATGTTGTAATTGTAATCGAAAGGGGTGTTCATCAGGTAATCCCGGTTGATTCGTTCGAGAAAGTAACCGAGGCTGTCCGTCAATGCTATCTCCTGGTCATCTTCTATCCCTAACAGAAATCTCAGGTAATTGTATGCAATTACTTCCTGATTCATGGTAGTGATGAGGTTCGCCTCCAGCGTGGCTTTGTTCAGCTCCATCTGTTCGACATCCAGCTGCTCCATCAACCCGTTCCTGTAAAATTCCCTCGTCTCTTCTACCATCTGATTGACAATAAGAAAGGTGGAATCCAGAATTTCAATACTCTCATTGACAATCAGGTAGGAGATGTAGGCCTCCGCAACCAGGTCTCTGACATCAACCCGGTTCTTGACATCCTTTTGTCTCTCAGTTTCTAGAAAGGCCTTCGCTGTTTGCAATCCGACAAGATACTGACCACTATAAAGAAGCTGGTTGATCTGACCAGCTATGGTGGCATTATATTTCGTTCCGAATTGCACCGCAATATCCTGTCCCGGTTGTCCAAAAATATCACCAGGAATAAGTGATGTTGGCCGCTCGAAGTAGTCAACATAACGAATTGAACCATCAATTTGAGGCAATCCAATCGCGGTATTTTCCTTTACCAGTTTCTTTGCGATCTCTACATCATAGTGAGAGCTCTTCAGGTCATAATTGTGCTCATAGGCATACTCTTGTGCCTGCTTCAAAGAGAACGACATGGGCATTTGAGCAAAAGATCCGGAGGGCCAAGCCAGGCATGTCATGAGTAAACTACATATCAACAGCCACTTCACTTTCATCTATTTGGATTTTTTGAATTTCACCTTCCCTTTCTGCTGCTCGTAATAATTGATCCCTTTTTCGGTAGCAATTCCCCTGATGAAATTATCGAACATGGTATCGAAGAGCGTCTGAAAGGAGAACTTTCCCGGAAAAAATTCGGGATTATGAATATCGATCAGCCGCCGAATGTAAAGGCGGGCAATCAGCTCGGTACTCAGATCATCCCGGTACATTCCGTCACGGATCCCTTTTTTGATGTTCAACTGGATTTGGACATAGATAAATTCCACACGGTTGTCGATATGCTGCGTGTAAATCTCGGGATAGTATTTCTTCAGGTCAAACGTCATCGACGGGCTCACATCCCAAAACCGGTCGCTGATCTCCTTGCTCACTATAAGCAACACATCAATCGAGTTGACTCCGTCAAAATTGTACTTTTCGAAGATGATCTCAAAATTCCTGCGTTCCAGTTCCAGCAGTCTGGAGACCAGTTCACGTTTACTCCTCACAAACTGGTAGAGTTTCTTTTTGGATATTCCCAGATCCCTGGAGATATCGTCCATTGAAACACTCCGAACCCCGTATTTGAAAAAGAGTTCCCGTACTCTTACCAATACGTCAATCAAACTGGCATCCATGGCACACATATCTATAAAATTATGGGATTTTGCTTTGGCGCAAAATTAAAAAGAAAAGACGAGGAAGAAACAAAAAATGTGTAAAAAGTTTCTGCGGATCCGGCTACTCCACAATCATTTTTCGTTTCAGGATTTGTTCCCCGCATGTCAGGGAGAAATAGTAAAATCCGGGAGCCAGGTGATTGGAAGCTGCATCAAACCGTTCGATGTACTTTCCCGGTAAATGGAATTTATCTTGAACCACCGTGGCGATCTCCCTGCCGTAAACATCATATACCTTCAGGGTAACAGTTGATGGTTTATGGATCTTATAGGGAAGGAAGGTATACGTTTGCACCGGATTAGGATAGTTCTGCTCCAGTGTAAGTAAAGCCGGAACTTGTTGGCCTGGAAGGATCCCAACGCTGGTGGAATCGATCAGCGCAGTCCAAATACTCAGATTCCCTCCTTCAAGACGTGTCCAGATCGGGCGGATGATCCCGTTGTGGGCCGAGATGTTGGTGTAATCGCCGAAAAACACCGAAGAGGTTGGATTGAACGGGGATTCGCTGATGATAAAATTCTCAAATGTCTCGCCTCCATCTTCGGAGACAGCCAGGTAAACATCCGTCAGGTTGTTAGTGTAATTACGTCGGTCGTAGAAAACAACATAGAGGCAACCTGTCGTCTGGTCGATGTCCATCCAGGTGAAAAACTGCTGCTTTCCGGCTGGATCGTCATTCACCCGGATGATATCGCTCCAGGTTGCTCCTCCATCGTCGGATTTTACCAGCCACACATCGGTATCATCCAAACCGTTCCGCTGATCCGACCAGTTGATGTAGATCCTTCCATGGTAAGGCCCTCCGCTTAGGTCGCAGCAGGTTATGGGTAATCCGTTGGCGCGATAGATACCCGGAATGGCATAATTCCATCCTCCGGGAATTTCCGCAACAAATGTATTCTCTTCAGGCCAGGTGACTCCCTGGTCCAGGGATTTTGTAAAAACCAGTCCGAGCGGACCCGCCCATGAGGTGTAGACCTCCCCATTGGGTCCCAGTGCAGGAACCGCCCCCTCCACGGTGTTATCACTGTCGATGCAGTCACCTGCTACCTGGTTGATCCGGACTGCATCGCTCCAGCTTTCCCCGCCATCCGTTGACCGTGAAAAACGGATGATAGAGCTGTCCAGCGGATTGGAACTTCCGTAGTTGTCAAACTGGGTCCAGGTGACATAGATGTAGTTGTTGGCAGGATCCACGATGCCCCACTCCTTGTCCTGGGCCTTGGTGCCGTTGAGCCCCATGTAACTTCCGTCGTTCCATGTCTGACCCCCATCGGTGGTCTTCTGGCAAACGATCCGGTCGATCCAGTTCCCCCCGGGAGGATTGGAGAGATGAAAAAAATAGAAATGTCCCGCCGTATCCACAATGATACAGGGATCGCCCCAAACCCCATAGGGAGATGACAGCACTCCCTGAGTCCATGTCTCCCCGCCGTCGTTGGAATAATAGTATAGGTTAATATTGGCCGCGGCGATCATCTGATCGGTATTGTAAGGATTGATCATGATGGACGGCTCTTCCGGAAAAAACTGGTTGCCGATCAGCACGTTCTGGTACTGGCCCATCAGCAGAAATGGGAGTAAGCAGAACAAAACGGAAAAAAGATAGTAAGGTCTCATGACAAGGATGGATTTGGTTCATACAAATGTACAGAATTTTCACGGGATGGTTGCTTGCACATCGCCATTTTGTGTATGTTTGACCTTCGAAAGCATTTACCTATGAAGCGCATTCTTTTTCTCCTATTGATGGTTTGGGGAACCTTCCACCTAGCTGCTCAGCAGGAGTGGCTGACCTATTACGAGCTTTCAGGAGGGACCCGCACACCAAGGTATCAGGCGACCATCGAGTACTGTCATCAGGTAGCGAATGCCTCTCCAATGATCCACTACACAACCTTTGGCATCAGCCCCCAGGGCCGGGAATTGCCATTGCTGATAGTGGATAAAGAGGGCCTCCAGGATCCTGCTGCAATCAGAGCCGCCGGCCGCCTGATTCTCCTGATCCAGGCCTGCATCCATCCCGGGGAATCCGAAGGCAAAGACGCCGGGCTGATGCTGATCCGGGACCTCATTACCCCACCCCCCGGCCCCCTCCCCAAATCAGGGAGGGGGAGTAAGCCCCCTTCAGGGGGTTTGGGGGTTTCATCCAGCATCCAGCATCTCCTCAACCGCGTCTCCATCCTCTTCATCCCCATCTTTAACGTTGACGGTCACGAACGGTTCGGCCCCTTCAACCGCATCAACCAGAACGGACCGGAAGAGATGGGCTGGCGGGTCACAGCTACCAACCTCAACCTCAACCGGGATTTTCTCAAGGCCGATGCCCCGGAGATGCAGGCCTGGCTTAAGATGTACAACCGTTGGGAACCCGATTTCTTCATCGATACTCACACCACCGATGGAGCCGATTACCAGTACGTGCTAACCTATATGATGGAGACACTGGGCCAGATGGACCCGGGTCTGACCACCTGGTGCGATTCCGTTTTCCTTCCTGTCTGGTGTGCAAAACTTGATTCGGCCGGATTTCTTGTCTTTCCCTATGTCCATTTTCGCCGGTGGCATGACCCTAAAAGCGGGTTGGTCCGCGATGTCGCCCCCCCAATGCTCTCCCAGGGTTATATGGCATTGCGCAACCGCCCAGGATTGCTCATCGAGACCCACATGCTGAAACCATACAAACAACGTGTGGAAGCCACCTACCAGTGCCTTGTAGTTGCGTTGGAGATCCTCAATCGGGAATCGGAAACGTTGTCATCGCTGATTGACCGTGCGGATACCTATGTGCAGTCCACTGCATTCAGGAGTGTCCCATTTCCCTTACAGTTTGAGACCTCCTTGAGCGATAGCACCTTCGTTGAATTCAAAGGAGTGGAGTATGAAGAGATCCAAAGTGACCTGACCGGAGGCACCTGGTATAAGTACAGCTCCATCCCGGCTACATTCCAGGCACCTATGTTCTCCAGGGCCGTCCCAACTGAAACTGTCACCCTTCCTGAAGCATATATCATACCGGTGGAGTGGAATGAGGTGATCGAACGGTTGAAGCTGCATGGGATCCGGATGGAGCGGTTGGAGACCGATCGTGTGATTGCTGTCACTTCCTACAAACTCAAAAACCCACGATGGCGTTCAGATCCCTATGAAGGGAGGCATCCGCTTTTTCGTATCGAATACGATACATTGAAAGAGGAGAAGAGCTTTCCGGCCGGATCCGTCATCGTTGCAACAACCCAGCCGGCCGCCAGAGTGATTGCCCATTTGCTGGAACCCAAAGGAGATGGATCCCTTCTCTACTGGGGATTTTTTGATCCCATCTTCGAACAGAAAGAGTACTTCGAGTTTTATGTCATGGAGCCAATGGCGAAAAAGATGATGGGAGATGATCCTATTCTTCGCCAGGAGTTTGAAGCAAAAAAGATTGCTGACAGCACCTTTGCACGAAGCCAGTGGCAAATGTTGAACTGGTTCCTGGAACGGACACCCTATGCCGATAAGCGTAAGATGGTGTATCCGGTGGGGAGGATTGAATGAGGGACGAAGGACGAGGGACGAAGGAAGTGAAATGATAATTATGTATTTCGCATAACTGAATTATAAACCGACAGATTATGAAAAGTATTTTGTATTGTATTGCCGTATTGTTACTGGTGGGATGTTCCGCGCGGCATTCGCAGGAGGTGATTTCCCTGAACCAGGGATGGAAGTTTACAATGGGCGACAGCCTGGCGTTCATTGAACCCGGTCTGAATGATACCTCCTGGGATTCCATGCCGGTGGATAAGATCTGGGAAGAGTGCGGTTATGATCCCTATGATGGATACGCCTGGTACCGTCTCCGTTTTTTCCTTCCCTCATCGCTCAAACTAAGTGCCTCCCTGCAGGATAGCCTGCTGCTCTTCCTGGGGAAGATCAACAACTGGGACCAGACCTTCCTCAACGGAACCATCATCGGGATCAACGGCCGGAACGTGCCGGCCGGAACGGTGATCGACACCGGTTTTCTGAATGCTCCTGTGAACTACTGGGACCTGGAGCGGAGATATACTCTGGCTGCCGGAGATCCCCGGATTTTGTGGGATCAGGAAAATGTACTCGCGATCAGGGTCTTCGACCAGGGGGGCCAGGGGGGTATCTACACCGGGAACCAGGAGACGCGCATGACCCGGATGACCGATTACCTGAAGATCGATTACAACCGGGAGCCCTTTGCCTTCCACCTGGATTCGCTGAAGAAACAGATCTCCCTGATCAATCGATCAGAAAACTACACCCTCACCGGGAAACTGAAGATCCGGGCAGTCAACAAGCTGACCGGAACCGAATTGCTGCGCCGGGATCAAGTGATCTCCCTGGATCCGCTGGCGGAGGAGATTCTCATCGTGGCCATCCAACAGCTGGACCAGTCGGCCCTCTTTACCTACCGGTTTGATAACGGGGATGAAGAACCGCTCATAGCCACCGAAGAGAGTCCCTATCTCTGCACCCCGGCACCACCCGCTTCACCCCGCATCAACGGAGCTACCGTGTTTGGTTGTCGCCCCGGCAAGCCCTTCCTGTTTGCCATCGCAGCTACCGGAGAACGGCCGCTGACATATGCTGCAACCGGACTTCCGGTGGGATTGACGCTGGATGTGAATACGGGTATAATTACAGGTGAGACAGGTGGGACAAGTTTGACAAGTCAGACTAGTCTAACCGGTCCAACCAGTCCAACCGGTCTGACCAGTCCAACCAGTGAATACCAGGTTGAGATTGTAGCGACAAACAGGCACGGAGCCGATACCGGTGTGTTGAAGATCGTAATTGGTGACCGGATCGCTCTCACGCCCCCGATGGGATGGAACAGTTGGAACTGCTGGGGGCTGGCTGTGGATCAGGAGAAGGTGCTGGCTACGGCCAAAGCGTTCCGCGACATGGGTCTGATCAACCACGGGTGGACATTTGTTAACATCGACGACGGATGGGAGATCCCGAAAGACCAGGAACCCAAACGGGATCAGAAGGGGACCATCCTGACCAACGAAAAATTTCCGGATATAAAAGCGCTTGGCGACAGCATCCACACCATGGGGCTGAAGCTGGGTATTTACAGCTCTCCCGGACCGCTAACCTGTGGCGGATATACAGCCAGTTACGGCCACGAACTGCAGGATGCCCGTACCTTCGCCGGCTGGGGAGTGGATTACCTGAAATACGACTGGTGCTCCTACGGGAATATTGCCAAAGACACTACCCGGGATGAACGGAAGAAACCCTATTTCGTCATGCGGAACGCCCTCCGGAAGGTGGATCGCGACATCGTATACAGTCTCTGCCAGTATGGCATGAACAAGGTATGGGAGTGGGGTGAGGAGGTGGGCGGGAACCTCTGGCGGACCACCGGCGACATCACCGACACCTGGGAGAGCCTCCGGGAGATCGGATTCAACCAGGTGGAGAACGCTCCTTATGCCGGACCCGGACACTGGAACGATCCCGATATGCTAATCGTCGGATGGGTTGGCTGGGGACCCAGTCTCCACCCTACGCGGTTAACTCCGGATGAACAATATACCCACATCAGCCTCTGGTGCCTCCTGTCGGCTCCCCTGCTCATCGGATGCGACCTGGACCGGCTCGATCCCTTCACCCTTAACCTGCTGACCAACGACGAGGTGCTGGCCCTGGATCAGGATCCGATGGGGAAACAGGCTACTCCGGTCATCATCGAGGGCGACATACAGGTATGGGTAAAAGAGCTTGAGGATGGTAACAAAGCCATCGGGATCTTCAACCTGGGTGAGAAAACAACCACCTTCCCGCTTGATCTCGAAAAGGCAGGCTGCCAGGAGAGGGTATCCCTGAGGGATCTCTGGCGTCAGAGCAATCTGGGTACCTTCACGGACAGATTCGAAACAAAGATTCCATCGCACGGGGTTGTGCTGGTGAAAACAACCCCCAACTAATCCCTGTTATGAAACGGATCATTCCACTATTGATCCCCCTGTTCTGCCTGGCCATGATCGTTCCGGTTTCAGGACAGAATAAGGTGCCCGCAGAAAGCAGGCGGGATAAGGAGAAACGCGCTAAAACAGATCCCTGGGCCGAATTTGAAGAGGAGGTCGACTCTATCCCCCGCTGGGATTTCGGGATCAACTTCGGAGCCTATTTCCCGGATAAGTATTCGTCCAACTTCTACAACGGAGATTCCGGAAATGTCAACAACGTTAAATACATCATGTCAAACAAATACTGGTACCAGGAGATCAAGCAATTGCTGGGTGCATCAGATACCGTGTTTGTATCCGGCTATCCCCTGGATATGCATTACCAGGTGGCATTTACCGGCGGATTATTTATCCGGTTCAATTTTAACCGGAAGAATGGGATCTTCCTGGAAGCAAACTACACGCAACTTAAAACGACCGGCGCGATTTCCCTCGAGGTAGATCCACAAAGCTTCCCGACATTCCAGGACATCCGTACAGAGCCCATCCAGGGAAAAGAGGCAAGAGTGCTGATCGACCTGGGATATCAGCGTTCATTCCCGTTGAAATCAAAAATCTATTTTTTCCTTCAGGGGGGTGGTCTCATGTGTTATACCCAGGTACGGAAATCGGTGTTTGTGGTGGAAGGAAGAGAGTACAACCTGGTTAACATTTACGGTGGCCAGGCTTTTATCCCCAATACAAACAGTCAGACATACCATATCAACCAGAACGCATTCGGCTTCGGGACCTATGCAGGAGCAGGGGCCGGATTCCCTTTAACAGATCTGTTCGGGGTGGAACCAGGTGTTACCTTCCAGTACTATCCTGTGAACCTGGAGAGATATCCCCGGTGGAGGCCCTCCTTTTCAGCTTATCTACGGATCCTGCTGGGTGCAGGACACACAGGTGAATAACAACCATTAAACAATATAGTCATGAAAAAATTATTCTACCTTCGACTATTCTTATCCACATCATATGATTGAAAAGATCGGTTTTGACAATGAGAAATACCTGGAACAGCAGTCCGGGGAGATCCTGAATCGCGTGGAGCGCTTCAACCACAAACTATACCTGGAGTTCGGGGGAAAGATCCTCTTTGATTACCACGCGTCACGGGTTCTTCCCGGGTTCGACCCGAACGTCAAAATGCGGCTCCTTCAGCTTCTCAAGGATAAGATCGATGTGATCCTATGCATCTATGCCGGCGATATTGAGCGGAAAAAGGTACGGGCTGATTTTGGCATCACCTACGATATCGACGCTCTGAAAACGATCGACGATTTTAAGGAGTGGGGAATCCATATCAATGCGGTAGTCATCACACGGTATGCTGACCAGCCCTCTGCCAAAGCATTCAAAAACAAGCTGGAGCGACGGGGGGTCAACGTGTATACACATAACTTCAACAAAGGATATCCCAACGATGTGGATCAGATCGTCAGTGATGAAGGGTATGGATCGAATACCTATATTGAAACCTCGAAACCGATCGTCATTGTGACAGGTCCCGGCCCCGGAAGCGGCAAACTGGCCACCTGCCTGGGACAGCTCTACCACGAATACCGGAGAGGTGTCAAAGCAGGCTACGCGAAATTCGAGACCTTTCCGATCTGGAATTTTCCTCTGAGTCATAAGGTAAACGTAGCCTATGAAGCGGCCACCGTCGACCTGAAAGATTTCAATATGATCGATCCCCATCACCTGGAAGCTTACGGGAGCACCTCTGTAAATTATAACCGGGACGTCGATGCCTTCCCTTTGCTCCGGAAGATCATTGAGAAGATCACGGGGACCGAATCCTTTTACAAATCGCCCACCGATATGGGAGTCAACCGGGCCGGGTTCGGCATCACCGACGATGCCGTGGTCAGTGAGGCCGCACACCAGGAGATCATACGAAGGTATTTCCGGTGTGCGGTAGAATATGCCATGGGCTTTGTGGACAAAGAGATCCTCGAACGGGCGGAGTTGATCATGAAGAAGGTGGATGGCAAGGCTGAAGACAGGGTTGTTGTCATTCCTGCACGAATTGCAGCTGAAGAGGCGGAAAAGAACGGCAAAGGAAATGAAGGGATTTTTTGCGGTGCGGCCATCGAACTGAAAGATGGAACCATCATCACGGGAAAGAATTCACCCATGATGCATGCGGGATCCAGCCTGGTATTGAATGCCACCAAATATCTGGCCGGACTTCCGGATACCATGTACCTGATCCCGGAAAACGTGATCAGTTCACTCGCATTTCTGAAGAAGGAAATTCTCCTCGGAAAGGTGATCAGTCTCGATGTAGAAGAAACCCTGATTGCTCTGAGCATAAGTGCCATCTCCAATCCGGCCGCCCAGATGGCCGTGGAGTGCCTGAAAAAGCTTCGGGGCTGTGAAGTACACATGACCCATATTCCGACACCGGGAGATGAAGCCGGTCTGCGGAAACTGGGAGTCAACCTCACCTCCGATCCTGATTTCTCCTCCAAAAGCCTCTTTATCAGGTAGTCACCTGTTCAGGTGGCCCCCCCGTTCTTCCTAAAAATTACAGGCAGTAATGGAAGGGCCAGCAGGTTGAGGCAGGCAAAAAGAATGAACGTCCACTGGTATCCGATCAGGTCACTCAGAAATCCACCTCCAGCCAATCCGATACCCGATCCGATATTGGCTACCGCCATCAGGATCGCAAACATAGAGGCCGCGATTCGCATATCGGTTTTCCCCATCGACGTGGCAAAATAGACGGTTTCAAAGTATCCGTATGCCAGCCCGAAAAGGAACACCAGGGGCCATGCCAGAAGAGGATTGGGAATCAGGGCGATGAGGAAAACGGTGATCAGGGAAGTAAAGATGGCCCCTTTGATTGATCGAGGATGACCGATCCTGTCAGTAAGCCGCCCACCTGTGATCCCTCCCAGGATTATACCCAGGCCCCAGACTGCGGCATAAAAGCCTGCCTCCATGTAAGAGATCCCAAATGTCTCCTGCAGAAATGGATTGACCAGCTGGTTGGCGCCACTGGTAATGATAAAACCGAGGATACCCAATAGTCCCAGAGCAATGATCTGCCTCTTTCCGAAGGCCTGGAAGGCGCTCCATTTGAACGTCCGGCCGGGCGGGCGCGATGGCTCCTTCAAAATCAATACCAATGGGATCGGGATGATTGTCATCACCGCAAGTGACAGAAATACCGCATTCCAGTTGGCCAGCTCTGAGAGCACTCCTACCGTTGCAGAGATCAACACGATGCCGAGCGCCCGCCCGGCCACCATGATCCCCTGAACCGTTCCCTCATCTTCGGGGGGAGTGGTATCCAGGGCAAATCCATCGGTACAGGTATCGTACATAGCCATCCCCGTTAGAGATATAAATGCCACGATCGTAAGTAGAACAAACGATTCCGAAGGATTGATCCACGGAAATATCAGCTGTCCACCTGCCTGGATCAACAGGCCAAGGATGATGTATGGTTTCCGGTAACCCAGTCCAAACAGGTTCACCCGGTCACTCCACATCCCCAGGAAGATCTTCAGGATCAATGGCATCAGAGCTACGGCCGAGAAGATACCGATCTGGCTCATTGAGATCCCGAATGAGCGGAGATAAATGGCATTGAGTGCGGTAAAATAACCCAGGATAGATCCTTGCGCAAAATAGAGCAGGGAGAAGGTCGCATAGCGTAAACGTTTCTTTCCGTTCACCGGGTTTCTGTTTGGATGATCATCTTTCCCTCCCCGGCCTCGGCTTTTCCAATCATTCTCACGCGCCGGTTACCAATAGCCTTCAAACTGGCAACAAACTTCTTTGCTTCAGCCTCATCCAATGCGATCAATAAACCTCCGGATGTTTGGGCATCACAAAGGATCATCTTCTCCAGGTCAGAAACCTGATCTCCCCATACCACAAACGGGTTTACATACTCCAGGTTATTTCTTGTTCCACCGGGGATAATCCCCTGTGTGGCCATCTCCATCACGCCCTCAAGAAGCAGTATCTTGGAGGAATCTATCCGGACATTGATCGGGTCTCCGGTAATCATCTCCAGGAGGTGTCCTAACAGTCCGAAACCGGTTACATCGGTACAGGCATGCACATTGAACCGGGTCATCTCCTCAGCGGTTTGCTTATTCAGGGCTGACATGCACTCCAAAAGCTCCTCCGTCTGAAGCTGATCGAGGAACCCATGTTTCAGGGCAGTGGTAAGGATTCCCGTTCCCAGAGGCTTGGTGAGAATCAGGACATCGCCTGCCTTCACCCCACGGTTCCTGATTACCTTCCTAGGGTCAACCACCCCGGTAACCGTCAGTCCGAAAACGGGTTCGGTCAGTTCAATGCTGTGCCCTCCCAGGATCTGGATCCCTGCTTCTGCCGCTTTTGCAGTCGCTCCTTTCAGGATCTCATGCAGTACCTCGAGAGGCAGCCGTGTGTCGGGAAAACCCACGATATTCAATGCGTAGAGTGGTTTTCCTCCCATGGCATATACATCACTGAGTGCGTTGGCAGCAGCAATCATTCCATAGGAAAAAGGATCATCCACCACCGGTGGAATGACATCCACAGTCTGAACCAGTGCCTGGGTTTCGTTCAGCTGATAAACCGCCGCGTCATCGGATGTCTCCGGGCCTACCAGAACCTGTGGACCGGTAACAGGAGGCAGATTCCGGATCACCTCTTCCAGCAACTGAGGCCGGATCTTGCAGGCACAGCCGAGGGCGTGGGTGAATTGAGTTAACCGGATGCCGGTTGTTACCCCTAAATCCCCTGAAGGGGACTTACTCCCTCCTCTTGAAGGGGAGGGTTGGGGAGGGGTCATCTGCGGAGCAGGGTAAGCCCCCTTCAGGGGGTTTGGGGGCAATTGAACCTTGAACCTTGAGTTTTGAATTTCCCCGTAAGCATTAACGATGATGGGCACTGCTGCCTTGATCTCCTCCTCCGTTGTCATTCTTCCCACCGAGAAGCGGATGGTGCCCATGGCATATTCCATCGGGACGTGCATGGCGGAGAGCACACCTGAAACGCCTTCTTCCCCGGCATGACAGGCGGCGCCTGCGGAGGCTGCAATCCCTTTCATGGCCTGCAACAGGGTGTTTGCCTCCACTCCCGGGAAGCCCAGGCTCAGGGTATTGGGAAGCCGCAGTTCAGGGTGACCATTTAGTCTGACTTCCGGGATCTCATTCCTGATCCCGTTAAAAAGGAGGTCACGAAGGAACTTTAGTTGTGACCCGTGACCCGTGACCCGTGACTTGTTATTGGTGACCGTGGACTGTGGACTGCCGACCAGTTCCGCTGCTTTTCCCAATCCTACGATGCCGATCACATTTTCGGTACCTGCCCGGCGGTTGATCTCGTGGTGGGCGCCGTGCATCAATTTGGTCAGTTTTACTCCACGCCGGATGAAGAGGGCTCCTACTCCTTTGGGAGCATATAGTTTATGCCCTGCCACCGAGAGCAGATCCACGCCAAGTTCCCTGACATCGACTGGAATTTTGCCGACACTCTGAGCGGCATCCGTATGAAGCAGTACGCCAGACTCCCTGGCGATTCTTCCGATCTCTGCGATGGGCTGGATGGAACCGGTCTCGTTATTCGCATGCATGATGGTGATCAGGATGGTTCCGGGACGAATGGCTCGCCGGATATCTTCCGGATTGACAATCCCAAACGGATCAACCTCCACCCTTGTGACCTCGAAACCCTCCCCTTCCAGGTAACTGCACACCTCGTCAACGGCCGGGTGTTCGATCACCGAGGTGATGACATGGTTTCCCCGGGTTCTGTTTTCAAATGATGCTCCCTTGATCGCGAAGTTATTTGACTCGGTTCCTCCACCAGTGAAAACAACCTCGTCAGGGTAACAGTGGAGCAGGGAAGCTACCTGTTTGCGGGCCTGTATCACAGCTTGTGCAACTACCTTTCCGAAATCATGCATGCTGGAAGGATTTCCGAACAGACCATCCAGGTATGGTTTCATCGCCCCTGAGACCAGCGGATCAAGAGGTGTGGTGGCGTTATAATCCAGATAGATCGGGTCCATTTTTCAGGTGTTTGTGCGCAAATTCCAGGAGTCCTTTTGCCGCTTCCCTGGGATCAAATTCACTGACCGCAAATTGATAACGTGGTTGATTTTTACGACGATGGATAGAGAATGAGTAGGCTTTGTCATAATAGGTGATCACCTGATCGGCAACCGTGGCATAGTCCTTCTCCTGTAAGAAAAACAAAGCTCCTTTGGCCCTGGGCTTGCCCAACCTGGTTTCGATCTTCATTACGGCTTCACTCAGCAGCCGGTCGTCAATGCCGGCATATTCCCTGACCAACCTCTCCACCCGGATCTTCTTCGGCACCTCCAGGACGATCATTGGCGACTCCTGTATTTTTCGGATCATCGGATCGGGCAATGTGACCTTCCCTATCATCCGGCTCTCATCCTCCAGCCATATAAACTTGTCTTTGTCAAGCTGACTCCATTGGTCATAAAGATTATTCTCAAATTGTTCGTTGGTGGGCTGATCTGGTAATCCGATGCCACCAAATGCCGAGCCTTTATGAGATGCCAGCATCTCCAGGTCAATTACCTGTTCGCCGCTTTCTGCAATATGATTTAATACCTCCGTTTTTCCGCTTCCTGTAAAGCCTCCTAAAACGACCACCCGGGCAGCTTCATCCAGCCGGGTCCGGATGAACCTCCGGTAGGCTTTATACCCTCCTTCAAGAAGAGAAACATGGTATCCGTTTGTTTCAAACAGCCAGGCCATGTTGAGGCTGCGCAATCCTCCACGCCAACAGTATACACGCAGTTTCGTTCCCGTCGCACAATCACCAAGGGTTTGCAGGATCTTTTTTGTTTTCGGGAGGATGATATCCAGTCCGTGAAGTAAAGCCTGGTCGCGGCCCGACCGGACATAGAGGGTGCCTACTTCTGCACGTTCAAGATCATTAAATAACGGGATATTGATCGCTCCCGGTATATGACCCTGCTGAAATTCAGCCGGGGATCTGACATCCACCACAGGCATGGACTCATATGCTGTCAGGAAATCCGCTGCATCCAGAGTTATCGGCATGAGGTAGTCTCAGTAATTTCACACAAATGTACCGAAAAAAGAAAACAGTTGGCAGTTGGCAATCACCAACTCACCAACTCACCAGTTCACCAGTTCACCAGTTCACCAGTTTACTACTCACTACTCACCTTTCACCCTATTATTTTATATCTTTGCTTTTCAGATGATCCTTCCCCGATGAGTGACTTCATCCATCACGAGTGTGGTATAGCCCTGGTCCGGTTGCTGAAACCCCCTGAATACTACCTTTCCAGGTACGGCACCCCATTTTACGGGCTTAACAAACTGCACCTGCTGATGCAGAAACAACATAATCGTGGCCAGGATGGTGCCGGCGTAGCAGCGATTAAGTTCGATATGGAGCCGGGACATAGATACATCAACCGGATCCGGTCAAACTCTGATACCCCGATCAAAGAAATCTTTTCCCGTATCAGCAAAGCCGTGAAAGAGATTGAAGAGAGATCTCCCAACAGGCTGCGGGATACCGGTTGGCTCAAACAACACCTGGAGATGTACGGTGAACTCTACCTCGGTCATCTCCGTTATGGGACGTTTGGTGTCAACACGGTCGAAAGCCTGCATCCTTTCATCCGGGAGAACAACTGGATGACAAAGAACCTGGTGTTGGCAGGCAACTTCAACCTCACCAATGTAGATGAACTTTTTCAGAAACTGATCGATCTTGGACAGTGTCCCGTTGAGACCTCCGATACCATTACAATCATAGAAAAGATCGGACATTTCCTGGATAAGGAGAATGAAGTATTATACCAGAAGTTCAAGAAACAAGGCTTCCCTAAACGAAAGATCTCTGGCATGATTGCCCGGGATCTGAACATCCGGAAGATCCTGAAGAACGCCTCTACAAGCTGGGATGGAGGGTATGTAATCGCGGGATTATTTGGACATGGCGATGCGTTCGTGATGCGGGATCCTAATGGGATCCGGCCCGCATTCTACTATATAGATGAGGAGGTGGTGATAGTGACCTCGGAAAGACCTGCTATCCAGACCGCCTTCAATCTCAGTGCGGACCAGGTCTGTGAGCTGAAGCCAGGATATTCCCTGGTCATCAAGAGGGGGGGGCAGGTTAATGAACTTCAGTATAAAAAACCAGGCCGGAAAACTGCCTGTTCATTTGAACGGATCTATTTCTCAAGAGGGACCGATAAAGATATCTATCGTGAGCGTAAAAAACTGGGAAAATTTCTGGCTCCTGCGATCCTGAAAGCGGTTGACTTCGATATTGAAAACACGGTTTTTTCTTACATTCCGAATACAGCCATTGATGCCTATTACGGGATGATTGAGGAGCTCGATCACTTTTGCGATACCATCAAACGTGACCGGTTGCTGGATTTGAAGAACGCCTGCTCCCCGGCATCCGTGGAGGAGATCCTGAAACTGAAGCCCAGGGTGGAGAAAGTGGCAGTGAAGGACCTGAAACTCCGGACGTTCATCACCCAGGACAGTCAGCGCGACGACCTGGCAGCCCACGTATATGACATCACCTATGGCAGTATCATCTCCGGGAGCGATAACCTGGTGGTGCTCGACGATTCAATTGTCAGGGGGACCACGTTGAAGCAGAGTATCCTTCGTATCCTTGACCGGCTGGGACCAAAAAGAATCATCATCGCCTCCTCTGCTCCACAGATTCGGTATCCTGACTGCTACGGCATCGACATGGCCAAGCTGACAGATTTTATCGCATTCAAGGCAGCCATCGAGCTATTAAATGAGACACATCTGGGACACATCATCAATGACATTTACAAGAAATGCAAGGAGCAGGAGATGAAACCAAAGGAAGAGATCATCAATTACGTAAAAGAGATCTACAAGCCATTTCCTGCCAGCCGGATCTCCGGAAAGATCTCCGAACTGCTGATCCCTCCCAACTGTCGGGCCAGGGTTGAGATCATCTACCAAACGATTGAAGATCTTCATGATGCCTGCCCGGGACATCTGGGCGATTGGTACTTCACCGGCGATTACCCCACATCCGGGGGTAATAAAGTCGTCAACAAATCATTTATCAACTACATTGAAGGGAAGAATATCCGGGCTTACTGATGTTGATTTGACCGGATTTTATCCTGTGGACATAAGCTTATGATAGGAGGCTGAGATGTTTTCAGCGATAGACTGTAACTCTTCTGTCGAAAGTTTCAATTTGGGCTTTTTAAAATCGATGTCGTAGATGGTTTGAAGTGGCACCAGGTGAATATGGGCATGGGGAACCTCCAGCCCAACAACAGCGATACCGATACGTTTGCAGGAAATCACCTTCTCAATGGCCAGAGCCACCGTTTTCGAAAAGGTGAAATAATCTGCCAGGAGTTTATCCGGAATATCAAAAATGTAGTCGATCTCCTCTTTCGGAATTACCAGTGTATGTCCCGGTGCAAGGGGATTGATATCCAGAAATGCCAGAAACCGGTCATCCTCGGCTACTTTGTAGCATGGGATCTCTCCATGAACGATTTTTGTAAAAATGCTTGCCATGATTATCCATTTTACCTTGAAATCTCTAAAATCTCGAAGGAGATCACCCCGGCGGGGACCTGAATATCCACCTTTTCTCCAACGGTCCTGCCGAGGATTCCCTTAGCGATCGGAGAGTTCACAGAAATCTTACACCCCTTGACATTAGCTTCATTTTCGGGTACGAGCGTATAACAAACGGCGGTTCCGTTTTTCAGGTTTTTCAGTTTGACTGTAGAAAAAATCAGCACTTTTGAGTTGTCCATTTTAGTCTCATCGATCAACCGTGCACTGCTAATGGTTTCCTGAAGTCTTGAGATCCTCAGTTCCAGCATCGATTGTGCCTCTTTGGCGGCTGCATATTCGGCATTCTCCGACAAATCTCCCTTATCCCTTGCCTCGGCGATCTGTTTCGAAATCGCTGGTCGCTCTACCGTTGTCATGTGATAGAGTTCATCCTTAAGCTTTTGTAATCCCTCCGGCGTAAAATAGTTAATTTCCGACATGATTCTCAGTTTATCTTGCAATTATAATAAGGCAAAAGACCCTTGAATAAGGGTCCTTTTGCGCTATGTAAAGATAGGTTAAGAAAACTTAAACTACGGTAGTGTGTTAAAAATTAAGTGTTATCCCTACGTTATGAACACCTCCAAACGGGTTGGTTGACCGGTAGGAGTAATCGATGCCAATTCCGGTTTCCTTCTCCCTGTTGAAAGGGACCGATACGGTAAATCCGGCAGAAATACCGGTAAATACAGTACCCCTGTCGGCCACATTCGACTCAAAGATCCCTTGCTGGTAAGTATAAGCAGCCCTGATAGAGAGGTAGTACTTGAGTGCATATTCGAGCCCCAGGATGAATTGGTCTCTGCAAAAGGAGTTGGAATTGAAGTTTCCGGCCAGGGTGATGCGATTCATCTCACCGATCAGGAAATCGTAGGATGCTCCGATCCTCAGGGTGGCAGGCAGCTCAAATTTCTCCGAACGCTGCGACACGGTGAAGAGGTCATTATCATTGCCATGTCCGGGAATGATTCCACGGAAAGAGAGTCCGTCACCGGTAAACCGCATAGGTGTTCCCACGTTTTTCAAGGCAACGCCGAATTTGATCTGGTCCCGCTCACCGGTTACATACTGTACCCCGGCATCAATTGCAATTCCCAGTGCGCTGGCATCGGAAATCGACTCGGAAATGATCTTGATATTAATACCTCCATAAATGCTGTTGGAGAATGCTTTTGCATAACCAAGGTTGATGTTCATGTAAGCCGGTTTAAAGGTACCCAAGCCTCCTTCAGGGGAATTTGTAGTGGTGATCTCAATCTCTCCAAAGTTCATCGACATCACGGCAGCGGTAAGTACTCCTTTGTTTGCGCCCAGCTTCTGGCTTAATCCGAAAGAGTATATGTTAATGCCAGAACCCTGCAGCCAGTTCGTGTATGAGAAGACAATCTCGGTTCCCGTTGTAAAGGCTGTACCGGCGATGTTGGTGAAAAGAGCTTCCAGTCCATGGGTGCAGGAGGTTCCTACGCCTCCCCAACCGGAACTTTTCGCCCAGGGATTGATGAGCAACTCTGATGCTCCAGCCTGGCCTGAACGGTCTTTGTTCCCGGCAGTAACCTGGTCAACAGGATACACGATCAAAACAACCAGGAAAAAAGCCAGTAAAATGCTATATATGTTCTTCATGATGCTGTATTTTTATTGTTGAAACATGTTATAATCATATACATTATAGTGAGTTCAGGTCAACAGGTCGTAAAATTCCGAACCATTTAATGGTTCTTTCACCAAGCCCTTCAGCTTTCACATGGATCAGGTAGACTCCACCGGCAATGGGAATCCCGGCAAAATTCTTGAGATCCCAGTCGACGGAGGTTTTCGCATCGGTATTTAAACCAGCGGTTGAGGTTCTTGGTAGCGGAATTCCTGATTTGTCAACGTTAAACTGACGAATCATAGTACCGCTAAGATCATATATGGTCACTGTACATCTTGTTGGAAGATTTACAATCTTGATCCGGTTATCAAGCTGGTTCCTTTCATAATCATTATAGGCATAATAAGGATTAGGCACCACATTGATTATATCAAGATCACTCTCCATTTTGGCTGTGTAGTTCTTTGCTGTAGCGATAGCATCGGTATTGAATGTATACATTGGCCACGCTCTGTTTTGAGCCGTATCCACAATGCTATCGGGAATAGCTTCCGAATAGTATCGCTGGTAAGGCTTAGCCACCCGTATGATTATGGTTACCGGATCGCTAAGCCACTCTTTGCCTTCCACAGCCAGAGGTATATTGACCCACATAGCCGAGGCATAGGCACGTGTCTTATAAATATTATCCAGCTTTTTCAGGTTCAGGACGCTGATAAGCTTCTGACCCGCATCATAGGCTGGGAATTTCAGGTTGATGGTATCCAGTGTCAGATCCTTGTGTGCCATGATGTACACATAATGCTGCCCTCCGAATACCGGGGTAAAACTCTGATCATGCATCCTTGAAGAGGGATTCCAGAGCATGTCGCGGCCATTATCGGCAACGAGCCAGGAGTTCTCTCCAAACATGATGTTCAGTCGTTCACCGGTCTCCACGTTAATGGCATAGCCGGGGAACCAACCCATTCCATATTCAGAGATGTAGTTTGATTTGTACATCGGATCATTACTGACCACTCCGGTATCTCCATCCACGTTCACAGATTTTGCTTTCCGCAGGTCCATCAGGCGTGCGCGGCCTTCGGCGATCAGGGAGTCGGGGCACAGTTCAATAACCGGAGCACGGGTCCAGAGACTCTTATCAGGTGTGATGATGATATCCACACTGGCCAGATGCTCCAGCTTGTTGTATTTTTTGGAGTTGGAGCTGTAGGCGGGACCAACCGTGAGTTGCTGGGTATAGGCACAAAGTGAATAAGGGGCCCATGTACCGCCGGAAACTTCACCAACAAATGGATGGACGGCTGACATCACCTGGATCTGCTGGTAGTTTTTATTCGGATCCCATGGATCATAGGCGGCCATATCCCAGTCGTATAGAGCTGAGTTTCCGCCAGCCCTGTAGGTGCCGGCCCTGATCCAGTTCAAGTCAATACTTGGAGGATTATCCCAGTCGGGGACACCACCCAGCCACTTATTGGCCGGATCGGCGTAGACGGCCGGCGGGGCAAAGAGCAGTCCATTATCATCCGTATGCACAGAACCTGGTAATGTATCTCCCGGATTGGGGATCTGAG
This sequence comes from Bacteroidales bacterium, assembly GCA_016783905.1. Lineage (GTDB taxonomy): Bacteria > Bacteroidota > Bacteroidia > Bacteroidales > FEN-979 > QYOJ01. Next base: position 27,317 of record JADHVQ010000029.1, read on the forward strand.
CGATCTTAACGGCAATACCCAGATCAAGGAAGAGCTGTTCATATGGATAGATGGTTGTAGTATCTGAAAAATAGGAAATCCCGGTCTTTGTATCCACCATCTTCCAGT
>JADHVQ010000030.1 GCA_016783905.1 Bacteroidales bacterium
TTTGTGTGGGTCAGCGATGATCTGAATAAAGTACCTATTTACATAGAGGCCAAAATCCTGGTCGGATCGGTCAAAGCCTATATCAAGGAGGCTAAGGGATTGAAGCAACCCCTCCTGACAGTGCACCCACAGAAATAATCCCTCACTACTCCAAAAACCCACATCATTGCCGAGCTCTTGCAGGAAAAGCTGAGTCAGACCAAGCAGGTGATCACCCTCCAGGATGTGAATGAAGTCATTGAAGTGATGGGACAGCCCAGTCAGTTTGCAGAAGAGGATACCTCCGAAGGGGAAACCGGTGCTGCGGAATCGGTGAGTATTATCACGACACATACAGAAACGATAGATCACAATCCTATCTGTTGACAACTACGGGACTCGACGAGATCTATTAATGTTGTTTCCAGAATCACAGTTTCGTGAGATGGTTTTCACCATAACTTCTTTCCTTTTTTCTTACTTTTACGGGTCATAAACCTATTCTCATGAAAAACACATGTTCTTTGCTGCTGATCGCGGCATTAGCGGGTTTGGCAGCCTGTGTGCCCGCCGGTCAGAAAGAGGGGGCAGCCCCTTTGATCGAAAAACAAAACCTGTCGCTCACCAGCGACCTGATGACCCCTGAGGTACTATGGTCATTCGGCAGGGTCAGTGGCCCCGAAGTCTCACCCGATGGAAAGACTATTCTCTATGGCGTTAGTTATTATTCCATTGAACAAAACAAGGGAAACAGGGAACTCTATTCGGTGGATGTCAATGGGGAGAACTACAAACAACTGACACACTCTCCCAAGAGTGAATTCAATGAACTCTGGCGTCCTGACGGAAAGAGGATCGGCTTCCTCTCCTCCGAAAGTGGTTCTGTTCAGCTTTGGGAGATGAATCCGGACGGATCGGACCGTGTTCAGATCACCAACATAGATGATGGAATTACAGGATTTAAGTACTCCCCTGATCAAACCATGATCCTTTATACCAAAGAGGTTTGCCTTGATAATAAATTTGCTGAACTTTACGAGGGTCTGCCAAAGGCTACTGGCCGGATTATGGATGACCTGTTGTACCGTCATTGGGATACCTGGGTGGACTCATACAGTCACGTCTTCTTCGCCGATTACGATGGAACAAAGGTATGGGGCGATACCGATATCATGCCCGGAGAACCCTATCAGTCACCGTTGAAACCTTTTGGAGGCATCGAGCAGGTTTGCTGGAGTCCCGATAGCAAGACCATTGCCTATACCTGTCAGAAGATGGTGGGGAAAGCAGCAACGCTCTCCACCAATTCCGATATTTATCTCTACAACCTGGAATCGGGCGAAACAACCAACCTAACCAAAGGGATGATGGGATTTGATGTGGCCCCGGTTTTTTCCCCGGATGGCAACTACATCGCCTGGGAGAGCATGGAGAGAGAGGGATATGAATCGGATCAGAACCGACTCTTTATCATCAACACCAAAACCTGGGATAAGACTTATGCATCCAAGGGTTTTGACCAGAACGCCGGAAGCCTGGTCTGGAGTTCCGACAGCCAGGATATCTTTTTCACCAGCGACTGGCATGGTGCTTTCCAGATCTACAAATACAACTTACCTACAGGAGAGATCAAGCAGATCACTGAAGGGTTACAGGATTACCGTAACGTAGTTCCAGCCGAAGGAAAACTGATTTCAGCCAAACAAACCATGTTGATGCCAACCGAACTGTTTGCCATCGATCCGGAAAGCGGTGAGGCAGAACAGATCACCTTGACCAACAAGGAGTTGCTGGCTCAGCTCACCATGGGCAACGTTGAAGAGAGGTGGATCAAAACCCATGATAACCAGGATATGCAGGTTTTTGTGATCTATCCGCCCCATTTCGATCCGGATAAGAAATACCCGGGAATACTCTATTGCAAAGGAGGGCCACAGGGTCCGCTCAGCCAGAGTTTTCACTATCGGTGGAACTACCAGATCATGGCGGCCAATGGGTACATTATTGTAGCGCCTGCCCGCAGGGGCGTTTCGGGATTCGGCCAGGCCTGGCAGGAGCAGATCAGCGGCGATTATCATGGGAAGAGCATGCAGGATTACCTCACCGCCATTGATGTGCTGGCCCAAGAACCATTCATTGATGAGGAGAGGCTGGGAGCGATTGGAGCCAGCGCCGGTGGTTACGCTGTGTTCTACCTGGCCGGTAACCATAAAGGGAGGTTCAAGGCATTCATTGCGCATGACGGCATCTTTAATGAAGAAGCGCAATACCTGGAGACCGAGGAGTTGTGGTTTGAGAACTGGGATAAAGGGGGCCCTTACTGGGATCATTCCAACAAGATCGCTCAGGAAACGTATGCCCACTCCCCGCACAAATTCGTTCAGCACTGGGACACCCCCATCCTCATCATCCATGGGGAGCTGGATTACCGGGTTGTATTTACACAGGGTATGACTGCCTTTAATGCGGCTGTATTACTGGATGTTCCGGCTGAATTCCTCTATTTCCCGGATGAGAACCACTGGGTGCTGAAACCCCAGAACGGAATTCTGTGGCAACGTACTTTTTTCAACTGGCTCGACCGCTGGCTGAAGTAAGAGCTACTGCTTGATGCCGTTTTTGTAAAGGATCTCTACCCATTCGGCGCTTTCCGTCACGTTCAGCAAAACTGGGTTGATGCGGTCAATCAGTTCCAGATGATCCCGGGCAGCGCCAAAACAGAAGTATTGTTCATTCAGGGTGGAGGGGGTAATCTCCAGGTCTTTCCCCAGTTTGTATTTGTCGAAGAGGTACTCCAGGGTTGCCACGTCCCCGACAAAGGCTTCGATCTTTTTCTCATCAATAGCTTTGATTCCTTCCGCCAGGTTTGTATACGGTGTATATTGGATGCGGTTAATCCGGCAAAATGAGGAGAAACCTGTCTGCTCGAGTGTCCCTACCTTAATCTTGCGTAACTCATCCACGGTTGAGAAATTACCCTGGAGCTTGGTAACAGTTAGTTCGGATGAGATCTCGGCAGTGAAGACAAATAAGAGAGCGATCGCGTAGAACATCCAGATGAGAGTCAAAATCCGCCCCAGTTTCGTCCTGGGTACTTTATCCCCGTATCCAACTGTTGTCATGGTAACAAATGCCCACCAGATACCGTCGGTGAGTCCTTTGTGCCCTTTTCTGAACTCTTTTGGATTCTTGCGCTTCTCAGCCAACCAGATCAGGACAGCAAAGATAAAGACCACCGAGCATAACAGAAGGACCAGTTGAAGAGTACGCCAGTTCATTACTGATAAGAAAACAGTTATAAGAGGAATCCTGTAGCTGGGATGTTGCGCCAGTCCCAGCCGGGAGGTGTAGAACGGGATGGTGAGACGAAAATCTGCCAGACGGCTATCTGTCAGGGTCAATGGATTTATCGTCATGTCGATCTCTCCTCTTTTCATACAGGACAACAAGTCTATGTAGTTGGAAAACCGGACGTACTTGTAGTTGATAGTCAGACTGTCGGCAATATTTCTCCAGAGATCATCACTAACTCCTATCACTTTATCACCATCGAAGTAAACAAAAGGCGGTGATTCCGATACGCCGATCTTCAGATCATATGTATTCGACTGTTCAGAAGATGTGGCCGAAAAATAGAGAGAGATCATGACAAGCAGAGAAAGGAAAATTCGTTTCATAGGTTTCGGAATTTGCCGTAAATTTACCCAATTCCATAAAACAATCACAGTCCTTTTAGCCGAACGAATGAACAATACACTGAAAAAATCGATTCAGGAAGCAGCTTCTCTGCTGCAAAAATCCAGATTTACAACAGCCTTTACGGGAGCGGGCATCTCCGTAGAGAGCGGGATCCCTCCCTTCCGGGGAGAGGAGGGCCTCTGGAGCAAATATGACCCACGGTATCTGGAAATCAGTTTCTTCCTCTCCAGGCCAGAAGAGTCGTGGCAGGTGATCAAGCAGATCTTTTACGACTTCTTCGGGAAAGCTGCACCCAACAGGGCACACCTGGTACTGGCTGAGATGGAGAGAAGAGGAATGCTGCACCGGATCATCACCCAAAACATTGACAACCTGCATCAGGAAGCAGGAAACACCCGGGTATATGAATTTCACGGAAACTCCATGAAACTGGTCTGCCTGGCCTGTTCGCGGGAATTTCCTTATGGTAAGATCAACCTCGACCATCTTCCTCCAAGATGTCCTGATTGTCAAGGGTTGCTGAAACCGGATTTTATCTTTTTTGGAGAGGCGATCCCCCAGGAACCTCTGGCAGCGGCCTACGATGCTGCAGACAAGTCAGATGTATTCCTGATCATCGGATCCACCGGAGAGGTGATGCCTGCCAACCAGATTCCACCCCTGGCTAAACAGAATGGCGCTAAAATCATTGAAATTAATCCGGAAGAGTCGAATTACACGAGACGAATCACAGATATCTTTTTGCAGGGAAAAGCCGGGGAGGTGATGAGCATGTTGGCGGAAACACTATTTTCCACGCCCCTGGATGATAATTAACATGGTGTATATAAGAATCTTGAAGTCCATGGCAAGGGACATGTTCTCGATGTAAAGAATATCGAATTTCAGTCGCTCTACCATCTCGTCCACATTTTCTGCGTAGCCATATTTTACCTGTCCCCAGGAGGTGATCCCTGGCTTCACCTTATGAAGCAAGCGATAGTGAGGGGCGCGTTGCATGATTTGCTCGATGTAAAACTGACGTTCGGGTCGTGGACCTACGATGCTCATATCCCCTTTCAGTACGGTATAGAACTGCGGGATCTCATCGATCCTGACCTTCCGCAGAAATTTGCCGATACGGGTGATCCTTGGATCTGTTTCGGAGGAGAGCTGTGGACCGTTCTGTTCCGCATCCTTGTACATCGTCCGGAATTTATGCATGATAAATTTACGTCCCTTTAATCCAACCCGCTCCTGGGAAAACAAGACCGGTCCAGGGGAGCTCGCCTTTATCCCGATGGCTGTGACCAACATGATGGGTGAAAGGATGATCAGGCAGATCGCCGAAACAGCTATATCGAAAATTCGCTTCAGTGACATCTGCCAGTCGGGCATCAGATCGGGGAAGATCTGGATCAGGGGAGCATGGAAGATGGAGGTGGTTTTTACCGATCCCATCAGGATATCCTGCATGACCGGAATGATCTTAATCACTACATCGGTATCCTCAAGCTGGGTAATTATCCTTTCAACTGTGTGATTTTCAGAATGTTCGATGGCAATGATCACCTCTTCGACCTGAAATTCTGTTACAATCCGGTGCAGATCCTTTAATTCGCCCAGGTGTGGGAGGTATTCGCCCAGCTTATAGATTTTGTATGGTTGAGCATTGACAAAACCGATGAATTTATTGCCCGACGACTCTTCCTGATTCTCAATATCCTTGTAGATTGAGATGGCATTTCCGTTGCTTCCCACGATGACGGTGTTAAATCCGATAAGCTTGTGATGGATCTTGTAAGCGGTACGGGAAGTGAGGAAGAACCTGAACGAGGCGGTGAAAAAAAGGTGGAAAAAGAAAAGAGTGAAATAAAACTGCAGGTAGGTCCGGTTGGTGATGATGACATCGTCGAGAATCAAACTGAAGAAGATCACCGTAACACCTATGACCGTTGTTAGTACCGTGATCCCGAATTCGCGCAGCCTCGCTTTCCTTAAGATCTTCCGGTAGGTGCCGATCAACATATAGAAGATCAGCCATAGCAACGGGATGACAGCCAGCCCGATGTAGAGCTTGGAGTCGGTGAAGATGATCTCTGGCTGTTGGAAAACATTGGGATTCACCACCAGTTTCCGGTAGCAGAAGAATAGAAACCAGGTGATGAATGCAGCAAGGTAATCAGCCAGCACATATTTAAAAACCTGTAATCGCCTGTTCATCACTCTGATTTTCTGGTAACCACTTTGATGTTGTCAAATAGAATGAGCGCTTCCGATACTGAAGCTGTCTGGATCGCAGAGATAAAAATTCTGAATTTCTGCATTCCGGTGTATGCATTCAGGCTATTGGTAAGGTTGATGTAGATCTTTTTCCATTCATCACCCGTTGGGTTGAGATAGATGATCGGAACCTGCTGGATGGTTGTAGGACCATAGAGGTAGACACCTACCACAAAGACATTGTTGGTCCGGAAATTCATCTCCACGAATACCGGGGCGAATGGGATGTCGAAATCCTTGTCGTTGACACACTCGAAGAACTGGTTGACCGTGTCCATCGCCACCATTCCCGAATGGTTGCCTTCAAAGGTAAGCGGAGATCCTGGTTCCGTTAGCAACAGGGAAGCCTCACTTCGGATGGTGGTATCAAAAACAATGGATATTCCTTCGAATCCTTCGATCAGATTAAACATGGTGGAAGAAAGGTAGTTGGTCTTTTGCACCCCAAGGAGGGTCGTTTCGTCTTCAGTGAGTTCAACCGATTGATCAATAGCGGCAAAAAAGGGATAGATCATCCGGGTGGCGGCAATGCCGTTTAATTTAATCCCGGGGAGGATCTTCAGATTGTGTGTCCCCCTTGCCAGCACCGGAAACCTGGCCGGAAGCTGAAAAGCACCGATCAGGTTATCGTCAATGTAAATCCATGCATCAACGATGCTTGCCGACGCAGAGCCCTGGGTCGATGGACTTGTGGTCAGGTAGATCGAATCGATGGAGATGTAAGCGGGGATCGTCTGGTCCCCTTTGAATTTTTCACAAGAGGTGATCAGAACCAGGGCAAATGCGATAAAAAGATAGGGGGCAGATCTCCTGATAGTCATAAAAAGGCATTGGTTCTTTCAGTATCTTTGGTAACGGGTAGTTCAGGGATATATTGTACCGTGGTCCATGAAAAGAAATCAACAGTTAAAAGGGGTACAATATCAAAGGTTTGCGGCCGACTGGTTGATCTTCTCAATGATCTGGTAGGCCACCTCCAGGGCACTATATCCATCGTTGATGGTGACCGGTGGTATGGTGTTATTAACAATGGCTGAATGAAAACTTTCGAGCTCGGCTTTGATGGCATTCAGGGGTTTGACCTCCGGCTTATTAAAGAAGATCTGCTTGGTCCCTTTTTCCGGTCCAAGGTCAATGGTAAAAAGGGCCGGTGATGTGCTTTTCGGATCAGCATTCTGGATCCGCACCACCTCTATCTCCTTATTGAGAAAATCTACAGCAATATAGGTATCCTTCTGGAAGAAGCGCGACTTCCGCATGCTCTTCAGCGAGATCCGGGAGGCTGTCAGGTTGGCTACACACCCGTTATCAAACTCAATCCGGGCATTGGCAATATCAGGGGTATCACTCACCACAGGAACACCGCTGGCCGAAATTTTCCGGATGTTGGCTTTCACCACGCTGAGGATGATATCAATGTCATGGATCATCAGGTCGAGGATAACCGGCACATCCGTTCCCCTGGGATTGAACTGGGCCAGCCGGTGGCTCTCTATAAACATGGGTTTATGAATGTAGGACTCCACGGCGAGAAACGCCGGATTGAACCGCTCCACATGACCCACCTGCACCTTCACATTGGCCTCTCCGGCAATCTTGATCAACTCACGGGCTTCGTGGAGGGAGGTCACAATTGGTTTCTCAATGAAGACGTGTTTGTACTTCTTCAGGGATTTGGATGCGCACTCGAAATGCGATACAGTGGGGGTCACAATGTCAACCACATCCACCGATTCAATGAGTTCATCAAGGGAGCCGAAGTTTGTAACGTTGAACTCCTTTTCAACCTGGGCAGCGATTTCCGGATTGGGATCATAAAATCCGATCAGGTCAAAGCCTGGAATATCTTTGATGCACCGGATGTGAATCTTTCCAAGGTGGCCTGCGCCTAAAACACCGATTTTTAACATATCTGATCCTATAAATTTTTGCAAAAGTAAGGCTTTGTGCTGATTGAATTTAGTATTTTCGCCAAAAAATGCACCCCTATTCCTGCAATCTATGATCCCACCGCCAAAGATGACCGATTCATTTCGCCACAAAGGACTGCGAAAGCAACTCGTAGAGACCATCCGGAAAAAGGGGATCACTGACTTGCAGGTGCTTCAAGCCATGGAGAAGGTCCCCCGTCACTTTTTCTTTGATTCATCATTCCTGGAGTATGCTTATGAAGATAAACCTTTTCCTATCGGAGCCGGACAAACCATCTCACAACCTTACACCGTAGCTTTTCAAAGCATGTTACTGGATGTGAAACGGGGAGACCGGGTACTGGAGATCGGCACAGGATCGGGATACCAGGCATGCATTCTGTATGAAATGGGCGCCAAAGTCTTTACCATCGAACGTCACAAGGGCCTCTATACCAAAACAAATCAGCTTTTACCCACGCTGGGATACCATTCTGTCAAAACCTTTTTTGGCGATGGCTACAAGGGGCTTCCGGCCTTTGCCCCATTCGACCGGATCCTGATCACGGCCGCAGCTCCCACGATCCCTGATCTGCTGATCAATCAACTGAAACCAGGTGGCATTCTGGTGATTCCACTTGGTCCTGATGATATCCAAACAATGACAGTAGTGGTTAAAGAGGCAGATGGAGGATATATCAAAAGTGAACACGGCGCTTTTCGCTTTGTTCCGATGTTGAAAGACAGGGCTAAATAGTCACATTCATCCCGTTTGTAAATTCATAAATATTCTTTAGTTTTGGCTGAGAAAAACCAAATCACCATGAAGAAAATTCTATTTCTTGCAGGAATCATCCTGATCATCAGCTCATGTGCAACCAAAAAAGTCAATTTTGACCAGCTCCAGGACCGGAATGGCCTCTTTTATATGGTAAACGATAAAGAGCCTTTCACGGGAGAGATCGTCTCTTACGTGGCCGGAAAAGTGGAGTTTGAAGGAACAGTAAAAAACGGCCTGAAAGAGGATCTATGGATCTATTACTACCCCAATGGTCAGAAAAAGATGGAAGGGATTTACAAAGATGGTTTAAAGGAAGGAACCTGGACCTACTGGGCTGAGAACGGTGAACAAGATGACCAGGAGGTCTATAAACTGGGCACCCGGTTAGGGAATGAAGGGAGTGAGCCGCAAAGCAAATCTTCTGACTCTTCCCTCGGGGGAACCATCGGGAGTGAAAGTACCCCAGAGGTCAAAAAAGAGGAACCTCCCAAGCCCCGGCCGTTAAACTGGGATAAGCTTGCAGGTGGCCCGGTGAAGTATTACCAGGGACAACCCTATACGGGGCCGGTTGTCAAATATTACAAAGAAGGGAGCAGGGGAAAATACCTCGACGGCTATTTCACCAATGGGTACCGGTCGGGGAAGTGGACCTACTATGACAGAGCCGGGAAGGTGAAGGATATCAAGTACTATTAGTTAGCAGTGGGCAGTGGGCAGAATTTATTGCAAACTGCTAACTGCTAATGCCCACTCTCTTCCACAGCGCCCATATGAAGCCTATAAGCATCACCAGTGATCCCAGCCACAATACGTTGATATAGGGATTCAGAATCGCTTTGATCACAATATAATCTGAGGTTTTTCCTGCCGTGGCGATGTATATATAGTAATCCTTCAACAGGAAATTACGTGTATCCGGATTGTAGACATCTCCCATACGTGGATGCCTGTTCACGGATGGGTGGAGCGTGAACTGCCAGGTGTACTCTCCCTTTTTTCGTTTGAGGAAATCGACCTGGTAAACGGTTGTATTCCCTTCTTTTACCTTATCTACGTAAGTTACGTAATATCCACCCATATAGCAGGTATCACTCCTTGTCAACAGGAGGTTCTCCTTGTTTGAGCGGATATCGCCAAGGTCAAATCCCGATGTATTTGATGAGATAATTTTCGAATTTGAAAAGGTGATCAGCACGCCAAGCAAAAAGAGTCCGAACCCTAAATGGGTCACGATAGCCGGCAAATTCCTGGGTTTCGATGTGGGAATGATCAGGTTCATCAGCGTGGCAGTAAGTAAAAACCAGATGAAGAAGAGAAAAAGGATATAACTCCCGCTTCTGACGATTCCGGGAACGACAAACGAGATGGTCAGGCCGATCGAAAGTACCAGGGGGATGATCACTTTGCGTAAAAAAGAGCCTGGTTCATTCCGGTCGAAGTTGAGAAATTGGGTGAAGGCAATAAAACCGGCAATCACGAGGGCAAAGGGTGTCTGCCATCGATTGTAGAATCCGACAGCATTCGTAGGGGGTGCAAAGTTGGTTCCAAAAATGGCATTAAATACCGGGATAGAGGTAGTGAACATGATCTGAAAAGCGGAGAGTACCACGATAAGGGATCCGCTGAACATCCAGAACTCCCGTGACAGGAGAATCTCCTTTCGTTTCAGATGGAACTGACCCGCTCTCCGGATGATGAACCAGGTTGCCAGCGCCAGAAAGGTAAGAAGGAAGATCGCCAGCTGAGCCGCCATGCCATTATCCCCAAAGGAGTGGGCAGAGGTTTCTGATAACACTCCACTTCTGGTCATGTAACTGGCATAGAGAACCAGGACATAAGATAGTGTGGAAAAGATGAAGGTTGCCGTCAGCGCATAATTTTGCTTGCGGGAGATCAGCATGAAATGCAATGCTGCCACCAACGTCATCCATGGAACCAGGGAAGAGTTCTCCACCGGATCCCAGGCCCAGAATCCTCCGAATGTGAGGGATACATATGCCCAGGCTCCACCCAGCAGGATCCCTGCTCCCAGAAGCAGCAACGAAAGAAGGGTCCAGGGGATGACAATCCGGATCCATGAAGTGAACTCCCGCCGTACCAGTGCAGCCATAGCATAACTGAATGGAACCAGGGCCAGGGCGTAGCCCAGGAAAAGGATCGGGGGATGGATGGTCATCCAGATGTTCTCCAGTAAGGGATTCAGCCCATTCCCATCCTTCAGGGTGGTAAGGTAATTCGCATTGACAAAGATCGTTTCCTGGATGTTGTCAACGGTTTCGCGAAGAAGCCGGAATGGAGAGGTTCCGATCTCCCATCCGCCGATCGAAACGCCAAGCATCATGCTGGTGACAAACAGCTGGGAGAGAGCGAAAAAGGCCATCACACCGGATTCCCATCCCCGCGTGGTCCGGATTAGCACCAATCCGACCAGGGCCTGAAAGAGCGCCCACACCAGAAAGCTCCCCTCCTGTCCGGCCCAGAAGCAGGAGATGATGTATTTTACCGGCAGATCACGGGATGAATAGCGCCAAACATATGAATACTCAAAGTAGTGGCTGAAAATCACATAGTACAGCACCACCGCCACACCAATCAGTGAAAGTACATGGAGCCAGTAAAAGCTTCTTGCACTCCGGGAAAGGAGCATAGATCTCTCTTTCGTTGAGGATAAGAGACGAAAGTAGAAGATGGTAGCGAGGGCAGCTGAGATGAAACTGACCCAGAGAAGGGTTTGTCCAAACTGACCGGGGAGGAGGTGTTCTCCAATATAATTTATTGACATAGGAACTTCTTTAAATGTGTTTCAAAAGTACTGTTTTATTTGAAATACCGGGAATAGCGCTTCATTGATTGTTAAAAACTCCTCCATTTTTGTTATTAATAAATCAACAATTCCGGGAAAATTGGCTCCTTTTCTATTATATTCGCTTCAAAAATCAATGTATGGTGAGAGTGGGCCTGGTTGGAGGCTCAGGGCTTGAGAAGCTTAATATTATAGAAAACACGCGTGAAACAGAGGTTTCTACACCCTACGGCCCTCCAAGTTCCTCCTTGTATACCGGTCAGATTGGCCCCTGTGAAGTAGTGATCCTCTCCCGTCATGGACGGGAGCATACCATTCCTCCTACACAGGTGAACAACCGGGCTAACATCTCTGCCTTCAAGGAACTGAACTGCTCGTATATCATAGCTACAACAGCCTGTGGCAGCCTGCAGGAAGAGATCCGGCGAGGAGACCTGGTGATACCTGACCAGTTCATTGATTTTACCCGGCGGAGGCATCTGACCTTTTATGAAATGTTTGAGCCGGGGAAGATGATGCATGCAGCCATGGCTGATCCCTTTTCGGAGTTTCTCAGAAACCTGTTGATCGAGGGAGCTACGGAGCTTGGATTACCGGTTCATCCCAAAGGTACGGTGGTCACCATTGAAGGGCCACGTTTCTCTACCAGGGCTGAATCGCAGATGTTCAGAGTACTTGGAGCCGATATCATCAACATGAGTATCGCTCCGGAAGCAATACTGGCGTTTGAAGCAGGGATTCCATACGCTGTTGTTGCCCTGTCGACTGACTATGATGCATGGAAAACCGACGAGACGCCGGTTACCTGGAATGAGGTGGTGGAGGTCTTTAATGAGAATGTGAAACATATAATCCGGCTGCTGACACACGTTATAAATCAGATTAAAGCATAATCCTGATGCTGATGAAAAAGATTCTTTTTCTATACGCAGGCCTCTTCTCCTCCTTTATTCTCGTTGGGCAACACGTTGAACGAACCCTTGGGAACCTGCCCATCATCAGTGAAGTGAAATCCTCTCTTGAATTGGCTACAGGTTATGCCTTTCAGGATAACGGGCAGTGGATCTCTGCTCAAAACCGGATCCCTTATAAAGTTGCTGAGTTTAACCGAAGCCCTAAGATCTACTACAAACTTGGGAGTGACAACTTCGAACTGATGGAGATCCGGGATGTGATGGTACAGAATGAACTCTACGTCGTATTCACTATCCAATACAAAACCGGCTGGTACGAATTCCCGATACTGATGGAGCTATGGCACTGGCAGGATGGCTTGAACTATTTTGTCTTCAAGGCCTCGAAGCTGAAAGAGGTGATGCCAAACAAAGTGGATTGGGATGTACCCTACGTCATTAACATGGATGCACTCTGCAGCGGAATCCTGATTGACTATGACGAGAAAACTCTCAACTCCACAATCGCGTACAACATCCAGAAAACCCTTGAGAAGGGAACCATCAGCTCCCATAACCTGCTGATCGCTGTCTGGCCCGTGGAGGCGAAAGGATTGCAACTAACGAGGTTCCGGACAATCCAGGTCATGAACAAAAAGAAATTTTACGGCCCTTACCTGGAAGAGAAGAACAGGGACCGGTTATTCGAAACCAGGTACTATGAAGTCGATTATCCTACATTCAGAGCCTTTATCCGGTATGATGAGATCAATCCGACGTTAACGGGGAGCGATCCAAAGACTGGAGAAGAGTGGTTCAAACGGGGTGTCTACCATTACAGGGCAGCAGATTATACACAAGCAATCTTCGATCTGACTGAGGCTGCAAGATACTGTCCGTTCGACCGGTTCTTCATGACCTATGCTTACCGGGCGAACGCCAGGGAGCAAATGGGCGACTATGCCGGTGCCATGAAAGATTATGATAAAGCAATAAGCCTGAAACCGGCTGAAAAAGAGTATTACTCCGCCTGGCTTACCACCATCTATAACCGGGGTGTGGCCAAATTCAACGTCAAAGATATGCTGGGAGCCTGCCAGGATTGGAATACAGCCGCGCAGATGGGACTTCAGGATGCCTCTATGGATGCCAACATCAGGTCAAACTGTAAGAACTATACATATACGGGACCAGCTATCCTCCCTACTACCGTTGAGATCTCCACCGCGACACCCAACACAAGCGACTACCGGAGGCTCTATTTCGAAGGGATGTGGAAATACCAGAACGGTAATTATACCGAGGCTGTTCAGAACCTCGACCGGGCACTGGAGCTGAAACCCGACCTCGTCATCATCCCCTCCATCTACTCCTACCGGGGGGCTTCTAAACTGAAACTCTCTGATTACCGGGGCGCCATCTCCGATTTCGACTACTGCCTGGCTTACATGGGCAGTGGGAAAGCCGACAGTTCCATCCTGAAAACGGTTTATTACAACCGCGGCCTGGCGAACTTTTTCCTTGGGAACCAGACCGAAGCCTGTAACGATTTCCGGAAAGCCTTACGGACAGGACTCCTGGATCAGGAATCGCTGAATTTCATTGAACAAGTTTGCAGGTAAAGCTGAAAGTTAGAATTCCAAGTCCCGTAAGGAGGTTCGCTCCCCGTCTCTGGTATAGCCGACAATGAAAGCGTCGCGTATGCCGGCATTCACCATCCGTTCAAGGATATCCTTCGCCTCATCAAATGATTCTGTTGAACCCACGGTAAAGCGGTACAATCCGTCACTGTACTCCCGGGAAACCGGCATAGGGATATGATATCGTGTGCGAATGGTTTCGGCGGAGTAGATATGCTGGGCAAAGGCGAAAATCTGCACCTTGAACAGGTAAAACTTGTCGAGATCGTAACCAATGGAGGGAGGGGGTGGAAGTTTGTCCATTCCCATCAGGTCTTTTGAAGTTGGAACCGGAAGTGGGTCACATTTTGGAAGGTTCAGAATGATCGGTCCCTCTCTTTTGTAATCCACCACGTCAGCGGTTTTTTTCGAGGCCTTATTGAGGTTGAGAACAATGTTGAAGGAGAGATAACTGTACATATCCAGTTTGAATCCTTCAGCAACGCCGTCAAGCATATCCGAAGTGAGGGTCCGGAAACTCCATTCAAGTCCCAGGTTCACTTTGTTGGCGATGCTGTAGTAAGCCCCCAGGCCGGCCGGGATCATGGCAGTGATATTGCTTGAGGAGGCAGTGTTCGGGACCACCTCGTTAGTGAGCATACTGTATTGGGTGGTGTTAAAGTAGGCTGCACCAATCCCAACCGTACCGTAGACAAAAAAAGCACGCTTGGGATTGAATCCTCCGATCAGGTTAGAGAAGTTGATCATGGTGTTAAAGTTTCCGTCCACCACCGTAGAATTAAAAATAAGATTTACCGGTGTTCCGTCCTGCTTGGTCTCCTTACTCCCGGCAGTTTTACCCAACAATACCTGGCCCCGGAGAGAAAATACATGGCTGATCTGTCGTCCGAAAAGAAACGAACCGGCAAACGCCCAGTCGCCCGATTGTGGTAAAAACCGGTTTGTATTGAGGTCTCCGGAAAAAAAAGTGGGTCCGGCAGAGAGTCCAAGGAACCAATTATCCCCAAACCGGGTTCCCAGTTGTATATTGGATTGAGCTGTAAGGGATGCCGGAAAGCCAACAAAAAGAAAGATGAACAGGATCTTGGAGATAGGTCTTGTCATGCTGTGAGTTGATTATCCGGATAAAGAGATACTTCTTAGCAACTTCAAATATATGCCTCGAAAAACTAAGAAACCAGTGATCCAGACATTAGATATCAACATATTTTCAACAAAAAAAACCCGCCGGGCAGGGCGAGCTTTCACAAAACGTTGGATACCTGTTACTTCACAAACCTGAAGTTACGTCCCAGGTAAATAGCAGTTTCTCCCAGCTGCTCTTCAATCCGTAGCAATTGGTTGTACTTAGCGATCCGATCGGTCCGGCAGGCTGAACCTGTTTTGATCAAACCCGTGTTCAGCGCCACTGCAAGATCAGCAATGGTCGTATCTTCTGTTTCGCCTGAACGATGACTGATCACAGCTGTATAACCGTTCCGGTAAGCCATGTTCACTGCATCAATAGTCTCTGTCAGGGTACCAATCTGATTGACCTTGATCAAAATGGAGTTCCCAACCCCTTTTTTGATCCCCATTCCCAACCGGTCGACATTGGTGACAAAGAGGTCATCGCCCACCAGCTGAATCTTCTTCCCCAGCTCTTTGGTCATCAATTTCCATCCTTCCCAGTCATCCTCCGCCATTCCGTCTTCGATTGAGATAATCGGATAACGATTCACCCAATCTTTCCAGAAAGAGACCATATCAGCGGGGGAGAGCTTTTCCCCGGTGGATTTCTTCAGGTGATACCGGTTCTCCTCCGGAAGATAATATTCTGAAGAGGCCGGATCAAGAGCGATGTAGATATCTTCTCCCGCTTTGTATCCTGCCTTTTCGATGGCTTTCATGATCACTTTCAGAGCCTCTTCATTGGATTTCAGGTTGGGAGCAAATCCTCCTTCATCGCCAACGTTGGTGGAGTAGTTCCCTTTTTTCAGCACAGCCTTCAGATGATGAAATACTTCAGCTCCCATCCGGATCGCTTCCGAAAACGTGGCAGCACCTACCGGCATGATCATGAACTCCTGAAAATCAATTGAATTATCTGCGTGAGAACCTCCGTTCAGGATGTTCATCATTGGAATTGGCAGGGTGTTTGCCCCTACTCCACCGATGTATCGGTACAGCTCCTGAGAGGTAGTCTGGGCCGCTGCTTTTGCCACGGCCAGGGAGACCCCCAGAATGGCATTGGCTCCAAGGTTCCCTTTATTGGGAGTTCCATCAAGCTCGATCATCTTACGATCAATCTCCACCTGGTCAGTAATATACATACCCTCCAATTCCGAAGCCAGGACGTTATTCACATGCTGGACAGCCTGTAACACCCCTTTCCCAAGGTAAAACTTCTTATCCCCGTCGCGGAGTTCCACCGCTTCGTGAATTCCGGTAGAGGCTCCGGAAGGGACGGCAGCCCTCCCAAGGATCCCGCTGTCGGTGATCACATCTACTTCAATCGTGGGATTCCCTCTTGAATCAAGAATCTGACGGGCATGAATGGCGAGGATCGTACTCATGGTTCGTCCTTTACTTCAGGAACAGCAGGTTTCGGCTCTTCTGCTTCCGCTTTGGGTTCTGCATCATCCTTCTTCTTGGCGCCGCCCCGACGTCTGCGGGTAGATTTGACCTTCTGCTCTTCCTTCTGCCCCAGCATCAGCTCGTTGTAATCAACCAGTTCGATGATACACATCTCAGCATGATCACCCAGCCGGGGACCCATCTTCAGGATACGGGTGTAACCACCGGGCCTGTCAGCAATCTTTTGAGAAATTTCACGGAAAAGTTCCGATACGGCCTCTTTGTTTTGAAGGTCGCTGAATACCAGGCGCCGTGAATGAGTGGAATCCTCTTTTGCTCTTGTAATCAGGGGTTCAATATAGGAACGTAATGCTTTCGCTTTTGCCAGTGTAGTGGTGATTCTCTTGTGAAAGATCAATGAAGAAGCCATGTTGGAAAGCATCGCTTTCCGGTGTTCACGCTTTCTTCCAAGATGGTTAAATTTCTTCTTATGTCTCATTCCTATTAATCCTTATCTAATTTATATTTCGCCGTATTCATTCCAAACTCAAGTCCTTTTGTCTTCACAAGCTCTTCCAGCTCAGTGAGTGACTTCTTGCCAAAATTCCTGAACTTAAGCAGGTCGTTTTTGTTGAACGCAACCAGGTCGCCCAGCGTTTCCACGTCAGCAGCTTTGAGGCAGTTGAGTGCCCTTACCGAAAGGTCCATATCAACCAGCTTGGTCTTCAGCAGCTGCCTGATATGCAGGGAAGTTTCGTCGAACTCTTCGGTCACTGTTTTTTCGTTGGTATCGAGGGTGATCTTTTCATCAGAGAAGAGCATGAAGTGGTGGATCAGAACGCGGGCGGCCTCTTTCAGGCCGTTTTTCGGATGGATGGAACCATCGGTGGTAATCTCCATGACCAGCTTCTCGTAGTCGGTTTTCTGCTCTACCCGGTAATCCTCCACATGGAAGGTCACATTCTTGATGGGTGTATGAACCGAGTCGATTGCGATCTGGCCCAGGCTGGAACTGAGTGTCTTATTCTCTTCAGCGGGCACATATCCACGCCCCTTATCAATCGAAATCTCGATGGTTAATTTTACACCGGGATCCATATGGCAGATTAACAGTTCCGGATTGAGTACCTGGAAGACCGATAAGAATTTATTGATATCACCAGCTTTAAACTCTTTCTGCTGTGCTATAATCACAGTAACCTTTTCCGAATTCTCAGTTTCAATCAGTTTTTTGAACCGGATCTGTTTCAAGTTCAGGATGATCTCCGTAACATCTTCAATCACGCCTTTGATGGTAGAGAACTCCTGGTCAACTCCTTCTATCTTGATGGAGGTGATGGCATAGCCCTCCAGCGAGGAGAGCAGAATTCTTCTGAGGGCATTTCCGATAGTGACCCCGAAACCGGGTTCGAGGGGACGAAACTCGAACATTCCGCGGTTGTCATCAGATTCAACCATGATGACCTTGTCGGGTTTCTGGAACGGTAATATTGCCATAAATTGCCTTTTTAGGGGTTAATTTTTTATTTGCTATGATTATTTGGAGTACAACTCAACGATCAATTGCTCTTTGATGTTCTCCGGGATCTGCTCGCGTTCCGGATAGCTCATGAATTTGCCGGTCAGCGTATTCACATCCCACTCCAGCCACGGGTATTGGTTCGAACGGGAAGCCACCGAGTTCAGGATGGCCTCAAGGGATCTTGAGCGCTCCCGTACGGTGATGATATCACCGGGGCGAACTTCGTAACTCGGAATGTTGACCACCTTCCCGTTGACAGTGATATGCCGGTGGGAGATCAGCTGACGGGCCCCGTTCCGGGTGGGGGAAATCCCAAGGCGGAAGACCACGTTATCGAGCCGGGCTTCAATCAGTTGCAATAGAACCTCACCTGTTTTTCCACCTTTCCGTGCAGCTTTCTGAAACGTGTTTTTGAATTGTCTTTCCAGGATACCATACGTATACTTGGCCTTCTGTTTCTCCATCAACTGAGTTCCATACTCAGACGCTTTGGGGCGACGCCTGGACTGTCCGTGCATTCCGGGAGGGTAATTCTTTTTCTCGAAATACTTATCAGGTCCATAGATCGGATCTCTGAACTTTCTTGCAATCTTTGATTTCGGACCAATATATCTAGCCATAACTCTTTATTATAATAGATCTTTGAATAGTTACTGTTAAACACGGCGCCTTTTCGGAGGGCGACAACCATTGTGTGGCAACGGAGTGATATCCATGATCTCTGTTACTTCAATACCTGAGGTATGGATCGTGCGGATCGCAGACTCTCTTCCTGCCCCCGGGCCTTTAATATAAACCTTGACCTTCCTCAGGCCGGAATCGTATGCCTTTTTTGAGGCGTCCTGCGCGGCCATCTGAGCCGCGTAGGGGGTATTCTTTTTAGATCCCCTGAAACCCATCTTTCCGGCAGAGGACCAGGAGATCACCTGACCGGTATTGTTTGTGAGGGTGACAATCAGGTTATTGAAAGAGGCGTTGATGTATGCCCTTCCAACAGGATCGACTTTCACGACCCGCTTTCTTGAACTTTTCTCAGTTTTTGCCATAAACTCTACTAACTACGATTAACTTTTCGTTGCCTTCTTCTTGTTGGCAACCGTCTTTTTCCTGCCCTTTCTGGTCCGGGCGTTATTTTTGGTACTCTGTCCGCGGACCGGCAGCCCCAAACGATGACGGATTCCCCTGTAAGATCCGATGTCCATCAACCGTTTGATGTTCATCTGCGTTTCAGAACGCATAGCGCCTTCCACTTTGAAGTGATCGTTGATGATGGTACGGATTGCATTCTGCTCATCATCCGTCCAATCCTGAACTTTTTTATTCCAATCCACTCCAGCCATGGTCAAGATCTTCTGCGCGTTGCTCCTGCCAATCCCATAAATATAGGTCAGCCCGATCTCTCCCCGTTTCTGTTTGGGTAAATCAATACCTGCAATTCTGGCCATAATTGAACTCTTTTATAATGATTGTTAACCTTGTCTTTGTTTAAACCTTGGATTCTTCTTATTAATTACAAACAGCTTGCCCTTTCTGCGAACGATCTTGCAGTCAGCTGAACGTTTCTTTATCGATGTCCTGACTTTCATGGTATACTCGGTTTTATCCTATTGGTATCTGAATGTGATTCTTCCTTTAGTCAAATCATACGGTGACATTTCGATCTTCACCTTATCACCCGGTAAAATTTTTATGTAGTGCATCCTCATCTTCCCGGATATATGTGCCGTGATCACATGTCCGTTCTCGAGTTCCACCCTGAACATGGCGTTGCCAAGGGATTCGATGACCGTTCCATCCTGTTGGATTGAAGCTTGCTTTGCCATTGGTTATATTTTATTTGGTCCAAGTACCTCTTCGATGAAGGAGAAGGTAGATAGCACATCCGGGACTTCCTTCCTCACCACGATCGTTAACTCAAAATGAGCTGAGGGCTGCTTGTCAGCGGTCCATATGGTCCACCCGTCAGCAGCCTGAACAACATTTTTGGTCCCCATGTTGATCATCGGTTCAATGCAAATCACCAACCCATCGTGCAACTTTGATCCTGAACCCTGCCTCCCGTAATTAGGAATGTCGGGTTTCTCATGTAACTGTTTGCCAAGACCGTGACCAACCAACTCGCGAACGACCGAATAACCAAAGGATTCAACATAATCCTGCACAGCTGAGCTGATATCTCCAACCCGTTTCCCTGCCAGGGCCACATCCAGGGCCCGAAAAAGGGACTCTTTGGTTCTTTTGAGCAGATCCATTACATCGGGTTTCACCTCTCCAACCGGAAAGGTATAGGCCGAATCACCATAGAAACCATGTTTGAGGCATCCGCAGTCGATCGAAACAACATCACCATTTGTAAGAACTCTCTCTCCCGGGATGCCGTGCACCACCTCTTCATTGATAGAGATGCACAACGTGCCCGGGAATCCGCGGTACCCTTTAAACGCGGAAACCGCTCCTTCCGCGCGGATAAACTTTTCCGCTATGTGATCCAGCGTTATCGTTTTAACGCCTGGTTTTATATGCTTTGCGACTTCTGCCAGGGTTTTGCTGACAATGATCGCGTTTTCTTTTAACCGTTCAACCTCTTCGTTCGTCTTAACAACCATCCGGTTTCATTTTCATTTAACCGGCCATGCTGAATGACGACCTGCCTTTGATTCTCCCCGACTTGGTCAATCCATCGTAATGCCTCATCAGGAGGTGGCTTTCAATCTGCTGCAATGTATCCAGCACCACCCCTACCAGGATCAGCAGGGAGGTGCCTCCATAAAACTGCGCAAACTGAGAAGTTACACCAACCAAACCTACTATAGCGGGCATGATGGCTACAAATCCGAGGAAGATAGAGCCCGGCAGGGTGATCCTCGACATGATGTTGTCGATGAACTCCGCGGTCTTTTTCCCCGGTTTCACGCCCGGGATGAATCCTCCGTTCTTCTTCATATCTTCGGCCATCTGCGTTGGATTGATGGTAATGGCCGTATAGAAATAGGTGAAGAAGATGATCATCAGGAAGAAGACAAAATTATACCAGAAGCTGGTATAGTCGGTAAACACCCGGGCTATTCCCGACAGTGCTTCCGAGTTGGCAAAACCGGCGAGGGTCAGTGGCAGGAACATGATCGCCTGGGCGAAGATGATCGGCATAACCCCGGCGGCATTGACCTTTAACGGGATGTATTGACGCACTCCTCCATACTGTTTATTGCCTACAATCCGTTTGGCGTACTGGACGGGGATCCTGCGGGTTCCCTGTACAAGGAGGATGGTTACCAGGATCACAAAGACCAGGAAGGCAAGCTCCAAAACAAACAGGACGAGACCTCCGCCCTGCTGTTCCATGCGTGAAACCAGTTCACCAAAGAGAGAAAAAGGCAACCGGGCAATGATCCCGATCATGATGATCAGCGAGATCCCGTTCCCGATCCCTTTATCGGTAATCCGTTCCCCCAGCCACATGATGAACATGGAGCCTGCAGTAAGGGTGATGATAGACGAGATTCCAAAGAAGGAGAAAATGGAGTGTGAGGTGGCAGCAGGATTGAAAGGCATAATTCCTTCCGGTGGCAACTGAGATACCAGGTTTGCAATGTAAGCAGGGGACTGGAAGATAAGGATGATCACGGTCAGGTAACGAGTGATCTGATTGATCTTTTTCCGGCCGCTTTCTCCCTCTTTCTGGAGTTTCTGAAAATAGGGAATTGCCAGTCCAAGCAGCTGCATTACGATGGATGCGGAGATATAGGGCATGATGCCGAGGGCAAAGATGGATGCATTGGCAAATGCGCCTCCCGAGAACATATTGAGCAAGCCCAGGAGGCCTTCGCTACTCTGGTTCTGAAGGTTTGCCAGCATGCCTGGATCCACTCCGGGCAATACCACATATGATCCCAAACGATAGATCAGAATGATCCCGAGGGTATAGATGATCCTCTTTCTCAGGTCATCAATCTTCCATATGTTCCGGATGGTTTGAATCAGCTTTTTCATTCAACAGGATTTAGATAGTGTTTGCACTCCCTCCGTTATCTTCAATCATTTTCCGGGCAGTGGCGGAAAACGCGTGAGCTGTCACATCGAGCTTGGTTTTCAGTTCACCCTTTCCCAGAATCTTGATCCGGTCTTTCTTGGAGGCATATCCGTTTTCAATCAGGAGTTCAAGATTGATCTCAGCCACCTTCAGTTTATCAGCAAGGTATTGCAGGGCATCCACATTGATGCCTTTGTATTCAATTCGGTTGATATTTTTAAATCCGAACTTGGGCACCCGTCTTACAAGTGGCATCTGACCTCCTTCTTTTCCCAGTTTCCGGGAGTATCCTGAACGGGATTTGGCCCCTTTGTGCCCGCGGGTGGAGGTCCCTCCTCTGCCTGATCCCTGTCCGCGCCCAATTCTCTTCGGTTTCCTGGTCGAGCCTTCAGCCGGTTTTAGATTGCTTAAATCCATTGTTAATATTTTATACGTTGTTACGTTCGATGTTTTGTTATTAATCCAATTCTTCCACTGTGACCAAATGTCTGACCTTGGTGACCATGCCAAGGATTTGTGGTGTAGCTTCGTGCTCCACCGAGTGACGGATCCGTCTCAGTCCAAGGGCTTCCAGGGTCTTCTTTTGCCGTCCGGGTCTGCCTATTTTACTGCGGATCTGGGTGATTTTTATCTTTGCCATTGTCTCTGATGCGTTTGGTTGGTGAAACATTATCCGTTGAAAACCCGTTCCATCTCAATCCCTCTGAGTTGGGCAATCGTGAATGGATCACGCAGTTTGAGCAGGGCATTGATGGTGGCTTTTACCACAGAGTGCGGATTGGATGAGCCTTTGGATTTCGCCAGCACATCTGTGACACCCACGCTTTCCATAACAGCTCGCATAGCACCTCCTGCGATAACACCGGTACCGGGTGCGGCTGGTTTCAGGAAGACGAGTGCTCCGGAATATTTACCCTCCTGTTCATGCGGGATCGTTCCTTTCAGGATCGGCACCTTGATCAGATTTTTCTTGGCATCATCGATTCCTTTGGCGATAGCTGCTGTGACCTCTTTTGCTTTCCCCAGGCCAAATCCCACAACGCCATTCTCATTCCCTACCACCACGATAGCTGAGAAACTGAACGTCCTCCCCCCCTTTGTCACCTTGGTAACCCGCTGGATGCTGACCAGGCGATCTTTAAACTCAATTTCGCTTGATTTTACTCTTTTTACGTTAGCGTTTGCCATAGCTGTTTAGAATTTTAGGCCACCTTCCCGGGCTGCTTCAGCCAGAGATTTTACCCGACCATGATACAAATATCCGTTTCTATCGAAGACCACTGTTTCGATGCCTGCCTGGCTGGCTTTTTCTGCAATCGCTTTCCCAACCAGCTTGGCCTGCTCTAACTTGGTGATCTTTTGGGAGCTGATCTCTTCTGTCTGGGAAGAGGCTGTGGCCAGCGTCCTGCCGGTCAGATCGTCGATCAACTGCACATAGATCTCCTTGTTGCTTCTGAACACTGTCATCCGTGGACGTTCTGCCGTCCCCGACATGATCTTCCGGATCCTCATCTTGATCCTCGAACGTCTGTATTCCTTTTTATCTTTAATTGCCATCTTTCAAGATTATTATTGTCCTACTGCTGCTGATTTACCGGCCTTCTTCTTGATCTCTTCACCCTGGTAACGGATTCCTTTTCCTTTGTATGGCTCAGGCGGACGAAGTGACCGGATCTTGGCAGCTACCTGCCCCAAAAGCTGTTTGTCAAAAGATTTGAGGATAATGGTATTGGCCTTTCCTTTTTGAGCGGTTGCCTCTACCGAAATCTCTGGCGGAAGCGTCATGACGATGTTATGAGAGAATCCCAGCGACAGTTCCAGTGTTTGACCGGTTGCTGTTGCTTTATATCCAACGCCTACCAGCTCCTGCACAGTAGTATATCCTTCCGATACGCCTTTCACCATATTGGCAAGCAGTGAGCGGTAGAGGCCGTGCTTTGAGCGGTCGTCTTGTTCATCGCTGCTCCGTTGCACCAGAAGCTGATTTCCATCTAGCTTTACAGTGATCTTCGGGTCAACCTGCTGCTGCAACTCTCCCAGCTTCCCTTTCACGGTGACCCGGTTCTTGCTTGAAATGGTTACCTTTACATCTGCAGGGATTTCAATCGGGTTTTTTCCTATTCTTGACATCTGCTTGTCTCCTTCTTTAACTGATGTAACATAACACCTCACCGCCAATCTTCCTGACTTTTGCCTCTTTGTCGGTCATCATGCCCTGTGATGTGGAGAGGATAGCAATCCCCAGACCGTTCAAGACTTTAGGGAGGTGGTCTGAATCAACATATTTCCGCAAGCCAGGTTTGCTGATCCTGACAAGTGAGTTGATGGCAGAAATTTTTGTTACCGGATGGTACTTGAGTGCAATCTTGATTTTTCCGGGGATCGGAGAATCTTCCACCTTATAATTAGTGATATAGCCCTTCTCATGAAGGATTCTGGTCATCTCTACCTTGATCTTCGATTTCGGGACCTCAACCACTCGATGGTTTGCCATCACGGCATTCCTGACTCTGGTTAAATAATCTGCAATGGGATCCGTAACCATATTATTTGTTCTATTTGATGATTATAATTCTTTATTACCAGCTGGCTTTTTTCACGCCAGGAATTAATCCTTTCACCGCCATTTCACGGAAATTGATGCGGGAGATGCCAAACAGCCTCATGTACCCCTTGGGTCTTCCGGTTAACTTGCACCGATTGTGCAACCTGACCGGAGATGCGTTCTTGGGAAGCTTTTGTAAGGCGATGTAATCACCCGCCTCTTTCAGGGCTTTCCGTTTTTCAGCATAACGCTCGACCAGTTTCTCTCTTTTCCGCTCTCTGGCTTTGATTGATTCTTTCGCCATATTCTTATTTGTTTTTAAATGGTAATCCAAAGGCTTTTAACAGGGCATAGGCTTCCCGGTCGTTCGGTGCGGAGGTCACAAAGGTGATATCCATTCCGTTGATCCTGGTCACCTTATCGATGTCGATCTCCGGGAAGATGATCTGTTCCGAAACCCCCATGGTATAGTTACCGCGTCCGTCGAATCCTTTGTCGCCGATTCCCCGAAAGTCTCTGACACGCGGCAGGGCAACGGCAATCAGGCGGTCAAGAAACTCGTACATCTTATCGCCGCGCAGGGTGACCCTGACACCGATGGGATTTCCCCTTCTTAACTTGAAGTTTGAAATATCTTTCTTTGATTTTGTTGCGACAGCTTTCTGACCAGCAATAGCGCTCATTTCATTGATACCGGTTTCGATGTGCTTCCGGTCTGTGATGGCAATGCCTAGTCCCTGATTCAGACTGATCTTAAGAATCCGGGGAACCTGCATCCGGTTTTTATAGTTAAACTCCTCCATCAATGCAGGTACAATCTCGTTCAGGTATTTCTCCTTAATTCTTGGTGTGTGAGCCATTATTTAATCACCTCCCCTGTTTTTTTTGAATAACGAACCAGCCTTTCACTCTTGGCATCAACTCTCCTGGCGATACGGGATGCTTTCCCGGTCCCATCAACGACCATAAGGTTGGAGATATGAACCGGGGCCTCTTTCTTGACGATCCCGCCCTGTGGATTCTTGGCATTTGGCTTGGTATGTTTTGAAACCATATTCACCCCTTCCACGATGGCCATGCTTTTGGCTTTTTCAACCAACAGGACTTTCCCCTGTTGGCCCTTGGAATTGCCGGCAATGATCATTACCGTATCACCTTTCCGGATATGTAATTTCTTTTGCATGCGATTTGTGTTACTTTAAAGCACCTCTGGTGCCAACGAAACGATTTTCATAAACTGCTTCTCTCTCAGCTCTCTGGCGACCGGGCCGAAGATACGGGTTCCGATTAGCTCACCGGCATTGTTGAGCAGCACGACGGCATTATCATCAAACCGGATATAGGATCCGTCGTTGCGGCGTATCTCCTTTTTTGTCCTCACCACAACGGCGGTGGAGATCGTGCCTTTCTTCATGTTCCCGGAGGGGATGGCATGTTTGACGGTTACAATGATCCGGTCGCCCACTGAGGCATACCGTTTTCTGGTTCCGCCAAGTACTTTGATGCACAGGACCTCCTTGGCACCACTGTTATCTGCAACAGACAATCTTGACTCTTGTTGTATCATGACTATTTAACCTTTTCAATGATTTCGACAAGTCTCCAGCATTTATTTTTACTAAGAGGCCTGGTTTCAGCAATACGAACCTTATCCCCTTCACGGCACTCATTGTTCTCATCATGAGCCATGAAGCGGGACGATTTTTTCACATACTTCCCGTATTTCGGGTGCTTGACCTTTCTTTCCACCTCCACCACAATGGATTTATCCATGCCATTGCTGGCAACAATCCCGGTTTTCTCTTTTCTTATTTTTCTGGCTTCCATGTTTGTCAATTGATTACTTGCTGATTTAGTACTTTCCCCTTCAATACTCTGTGACGCAATTCTGTTTCAAGGCGGGCGATGGTTTTTCGGTATGCTTTGATTTTGTTCGGGTTCTCAAGTGGCGAAACGGCATGATTGAGCCTCAGTTTTACCAACTGACGCTTCTCCTCATCCAGGCGTTCCCTGATCTCACCCGTGGTCATTTCTCTGATTACTTTCTGTTCCATGATGTCTGTTATTCTTCTACGTAATCTCTACGAACGATAAACTTTGTATGTACCGGAAGCTTCTGGGCGCCAAGGCGCAGCGCTTCTTTCGCCACCTCCAAAGGCACACCTTCTGCCTCAAATAGGATCCTGCCGGGGGTAATCCGGGCTACGAAATATTCGGGAGCACCTTTC